>RFJS01000449.1 GCA_003694825.1 Verrucomicrobiota bacterium
AGTTCTTCCGAGAGGCGGTTGAGCTCGGCGGCGGACTGCTCCGCGGTGGCGGCGGCTTCGGTGGAGCTTTGCGCGGCTTCGGAGACGCCGGCGATGTTGCGGGCGATTTCCGAGCTGGCGTTGGAGGCGTGGCTGGAGTTTTGCGAGATCTCGCTCATGGCGCCGGCTTGCTGTTCGATGGCGCTGGCGACGGAAGACTGGATCTCGTTGATGCGGTCGATGACCCTGGCGATTTCGTTGATGGCTTTGGTGGCTTCGCCGGAGTCGTTCTGAATCGCCTCGACGCTGCTGCGAATGTCATCGGTGGCGCGGGCTGTCTGTTCGGCGAGGGCCTTGACTTCGCCGGCGACGACGGCGAAGCCCTTGCCGGCCTCGCCGGCGCGGGCGGCCTCGATCGTGGCGTTGAGGGCGAGGAGATTTGTCTGGGCGGCGATCTCGGAGATGGCCTTGACGACCTGAGTGATAGCGCGGCTGGAGGCGTCGAGCCGGTCGACGGTGGTGTGCGTGCCCTGGGCGATCTCGGCGGCGTTGCGGGCGATGTTGGCCGCTTCGTTGGTCTGGGAGGCGATTTCGCGGACCGTGGCGGTGACCTCTTCGGCGGCGCCGGCGACGGATGCGACGTTTTCGTTGACCTGTCCGGCGGTCTCGTGGACGACGCGGGCCTGGGCGGCGGTTTCCTCGGAGTTGGAGCTGACCTGGGTGCTCACGGCGCTGAGGCTGGCGGCGGCCTGGGCGAGGGTCTGGGAGTTGCGGGCGACCGAGCGCATGCTCTGTTCGAGTTCGTCGGCCATGGTGTTGAGGGCGTTGCCGAGGGTCTGGGTCTCGGCGGTGCCGGTGACCTCGACACGGCTGGAGAGGTTGCCCGTGGCGAGGGCGCTGGCGAACTCCACGCAGCGCTCGATGGGCCTCGAGATGCCGCGGGCGATGCGATCGCCAACAACGACGGAGGCGACGACGGCGAGCGCGCCGGCGGCGAGCACCCACCAGCCGAGGACCGTCAGGCCGCCGGCGGTGTCGTTGGCGAATTTGAGCAGGCCATTCATCCCGGCCTTGATCGTGCGCCGTCCTTCGAGGTATTCATCGTTGGGGACGGCGGCGGCGACGACCCAGTCCCAGGGCTGGTAGTAGCAGGTGGCGACGGTGTAGGGGGTGTCGTCGTCCGGCGTGGCGCCGAGACCGGCGAAGTGGAGCAGTCCGGTGGTGTCGTCGGTGTGGCCGAGGGCTTCCTCGATGATTTCCTGGTAGACGGCGCGGCCTTCGCTGTTGATGCGTTCCCAGCCATTGGCGCCGTCGTCGGTGCCGTTGTGGGAGACGACGAAGGCGCCGCGATTGTCTCCCCTGGTGGTGAGGACGAAGAGACCGCCGGTTTTGCCGATGACGGTGTCGCGGATGGCGTCGCAGAGCTGGCGATTGATGTCGGTCATGCTGACGCCGACATAGAGCACGCCGATGACGCGATCGTGCTCGGCGTTCCAGATGGGTTCATAGACGGTCTGGTGCCACTCATTGACGACGTAGGCGCGGCCGTAGAACGTGTCTCCGGCGAGGACGGTTTCGACCACCTTGTTGGGGGTGCCGTCCGGGTTGGTGCGCGGGATGTAGGTGCCGATGGCGCGGGAGCCATCCTTTTTGATCACGGTCGTGGCGATGCGGAGCATGTCGCCCTCGTCGTTGATGCGCTGAAAGACGGTGCAGTGAAGGCCGGCGAGATCGGCCATGGTGTCGACGAGCAGAGAGGGCGTTGCGCGATCGGTATTCTGTCCGAAGGGCTGCCCGCCGGCGGTCATGCCCGGCAGGTCGACTTCGGTGGTGGCTTTCGTGAATTGGTTGACGCACTTCCAGGATTGGGACTCGCCGTCGAGGGCGACCGGACCGAGCTGCTGGAGTGCGGAACGGGCGGCCTTGATGCCCTGCTGGAGGCGGGCGGTGGTGCGGCGGTCGGAGGCTTGAATCATGCGCCAGACGAGCCGGGCGTTCTGGTCGAGATCGGAGCGCATCATGCGCTCGAGCTCGGCGGTGGTGTCGGCCTGGACGGCGGCGACGTCGCGGGTCATCTCATCGACACCGGCGCGGATGGAGCGGTTTTTGAAGTAGATAAACGTGCAGACGCCGAGCGCGGTGAGGGCGGTGAGCGACGCACTGAGGAGGGTGATCCGAGTGCGGGTCTTCATTTCGTATGGAGAGTCGGGAGTGGAGAATCGGTTGTTTGGGAAACGCCCGCAGAGGAGGTGGGTTGAGGGTTTTTCTTCATCGATTGAGGTGTAATTTTTCACCGTGCCGATGGAGGTGTTTTCTATGTTGTTGGGAGAAAACGCGTTCTGTGTTTGAGCTAACTCGATGAGGCGAACGCGGGGCGTTTGCGGTGGCGCGGGGGCTTTCTGGCGGCGAAGGCAACGCAGGTTCGGCGGCGGCGCGAGGCGGTGAGGACGGTGACGCCGCCATGGGGGGCGAGAGACGGGAACGCCGTTGGTTTCCGGTGGGAGGTGTGCCGCGAGGTGGTGGGAGGGGGTGTGCAGGTGGGTGGTTGTTCCGGAGGCGCCCTGCCGGATCACGGTATCAGGGTGTGTCTTTCGCCGGGGTGGAACGCGGTCGCATTTCGGGATTGTGATAGATTAGAGAATACATCGCCATTATCATTTGGTGGGGCTGTCGCAGCGTCGTCGCGGCAAAGGGGAGTTGTGGCTGCCTGGCCCTTCGAAGTGAGGGAGAAGGGGCGGGGCAGGCAGGCTGCCTGCCCCCACTGATCTGTCGGTG
>RFJS01000450.1 GCA_003694825.1 Verrucomicrobiota bacterium
ACTTCGCTCTCTTGCGTGAGGCTCTCGACCCAGGCGTCCAGCAATTGGGCCTGGTGAGCGCGGAGCCATTCGATCATCTCGGGGTTTGGGGTCGCATGCATGGCGGGAAAAATGATTCCGGCCGTTCCGTTTGGGATTGGATAGCGGGTGTGGTATTTCCACGGACCGGATGTTATGCGAAAGGGTAACGTCGGCGGGGCGAGCGACAAGCGCACAATCGGCGAAATCGCGGCGTCGGCCATGAAAAATGCGGTTCCGCGACACCGCGCGATCCATACCGAAAGATCCGGTACGTAGTTTTACGTAGGGGTGTGGCTGTCCGTCGGCGCGTCTCGCTGGCCGGGCCATGGCTTGAGCAGCGCGGGAGGGGAAAGCGGGACGGCAGCTGGCATTTGTGCGGGCGCCGGCGAGTCGTGATCAGACGAATACGCGGCGGCTCAGGGGAACCAGGGCGGGGTGCGGATGGGGACGGTCGGCCCGTCCCGCCAGAACCCGGGCACGTAGGTGATCGACTGTGTCGCCGGGACGCCCCGCTGGTAGGTCTCGGCGAGCATGCAAAGCTGTTCCATCGCGCGCATGCCGACGAGGCGATGATTCTGCAGGACGCCACCGACCTCGACGGGGAAGGAGCTGACATCGAGCGAGCAGAAGGCGACATCGTCGGGGATGCGAAACCCGGCTTCGTCCATGATCGGCATCAATTCGGGCCAGTTGGACATGACGGCATCGACGTGGTTGTCATGGATCCATTCGGCGAGGAGGCGCGGGAGCTGCGGGACATCGGTAAGTTTGAAAATGAGCGAGGGGACGCGCTCGGCCTCGGGCAGGGAGGCCTGTTCGATGTAGACTCCGGTCTGAAAGGAGTCGCTGAGGCGGGACTGGTCTTCCGCGGCGGTGACGAGACCGATGCGGTGGTAGCCGTATTCGTGGAGGCGCCGGATGGCGAGGCGGGTCACCTGGAGGTGATCGTTGGATACGGCGTCGATGTGCGGGGCGAGATGGGTGGACTCGATCTTGATGGCGGAGAACTGATCCCAGTCCAGCTCGAGGCTTTCGGTGTCGATGTCGAAGGTCGAGAGCATCACGCCGGCGATGCCCCGGGCCTTGAGGATGCTGTTGAGGCGGCTCGGGCGTATGTCATCCGGGCCGACAGAGAAGATCTCGAATGAATAGTTGTGGGCGCGGGCGACTTCCCGGGCGCCCTCGAAAACGAGCGGATGGTAGGTCTTGTCGGCGAAGGCGAAGAACCGCGTGGCGGAGGCGTCCACGACGAAGGCCATCGAGAGGGTGCCGACGCGTTCGGCGCCCTGGATACGATGGAAGTTGAAGGCGTCGAGCAGCGGGTCGCGCTGGTAGCCCATTTCGGCGGCGATGGCCTTGATGCGGTTGCGGGTCGACTCGGGGATGCTCGGGTGTTCGCGCAGGGCGAGCGAGACGGTGGTCGGATGCACGCCGGCGACGGCACCGACATCGGCGAGGGTGAGGTAGCCCCGCTTGCGACGGCGTCGCTTCTCAGTGGGCGAAGGTCTCGGTGAGGTCTTTTTCGGCATGGGCGCATGCAGGGGCCGAGGGGCCGTCCTGCCATTGACTTTGCACATAGGTGGCGGCGGCGAAGGCGGGGACGCCATGCTCGCCGGTCTTCAACTGGGTCGCGATCAGGGAGACGGCGCGGCGGCCGACCAGCGCGAGGCTGGGGCGGACACCGGCGAGCGCGGGTCGCGTGTCGCAGAGGCAGAGGCTGGCGCAGGCGACATCGCCGGGGACCTCGAGGCCCTGGGAGGCGAGCTTGGTGTCGATGTCCTGCCAGTTGGTGATGACGGCGTCGACGCGGTGGCGGCGTATCCAGCGGCAGAGCATGCCGACGGCCTCGTGGCTGGGGCAGTTGTAGGGGAAGAGCAGGGGCGGGACACGCCGGTCCGCCGGCACGGCGGCCTCTTCGAGGAGGTAGCCGGCCGTGTGGCGGCGGCGGCAGCCGTCGTCGTAGGCCTGATCGATGGCCAGGCCGATGCGCGCGTAGCCGAGGGCTCGCAGGCGGCTGAAGGCGAGGCGCACATCCCGGAGGTGGTCGTTGGATACGGAGCGGGCCCATGGCTCCATGTGGCAGGTGTTGATCTTGGCGATGGCGTAGTTGCGCCAGTCG
>RFJS01000451.1 GCA_003694825.1 Verrucomicrobiota bacterium
ATTCGAACTCGATCTCACGCCGGCCGAAACGGCCTACGACTCGCGCGCCGCCCTATTCGTCGCTCGCAAACTCGCCACCGAAGCCGGCGCCGACCTCACGGCGGCCTTCGGTGCCGAAGGCCTCACCCTGCGCATCGACCTGCCTCCCGCACCGCCTCCGGAAGAAGACTGATCCCCAGCCGCCCGCGGCCGCTCCGGAGCGCGCCACCGGCACTCCGATCCGGCCGCGGTCGCCTTGCCGGGGGCCGGCTGTCCGGCCGCGCCGTCAGACGCGATGCCAGGTGATGTCGAGCACGCGCGGCTTCACCAGCCGGGCGAAGTCCGCATACCGCATGCGAATCATCTCCCGGTGATTGCCCGCGTTGAAGGCGATGAACTCATCCTCGGCGAGTGCGTCGGCCACATAGACCGGCATGTCGTAGAGATTGCCGAATGGCGGCATCGCCCCCGCCTCGCAATCGGGGAACCGGTCCTTGAACTCCCACTCCGAGGCGAGCTCGACCGAGTCCGCACCGAGGATCGAGCGGAGATGCTCGAGATCGAGATTCAGATCGGCCGGCAACACCGCGAGAGCGAGCTGGTCGTCCACTTTGACAACCACCGTCTTGGCCACTTCGCGGCCGGGCACGTGCGCGACCGCCGCAGTCTTCTGCGCCGTGAAGGCGGGTGGATGCAGGATCGTCGTGTAGGGTATGTTTGCGCGATCGAGGAATTCGCGGATTTTCGTCGCAGGCATGATGCCCTCCCTTCTGTTTAGTCGAACTGTGAGGATTGGGTGCCGGCGCCATGCCCGGCAAAACGCCGACAAGAGCCAGCGCCCTCCGGGCCCGGCGGGGTAACAAACAATGATCATAGTCACTTTCGCGGCATTCGCGATTCGAAATCGCACTTCGGCCCCGGGCTCCTCCCCCCGGCCCGCGACCGCATGAACGAACACCCGCCAACCGCCCCCGAACTGCCCGAACCCCCACGCAGTGAATACGGTGATCCGCTCGCCGTGATCGGCCGCTTCACCAGCCGGACCGAAGCCGCCGACCGCGGCCTCGTCGTCCTCGCCATGGGGTTCGGCTACTGGATTTTTCCCGATCCGGCCGGAGGCTGGCTGCTGTGCGTCGAACCGGCCATCGCCGATGCCGCAAGAGAACAGATACGCCGCTCGGCGCGGGAAAATGCGCACTGGCCGCCGCGGATGGAGGACGTCGCGGTGGAGCGCCGGTTCAATCTCGGGGCGCTGGCGGCGTGCGTGGTCGTGCTGGTCCTCGTCCATCTCGCCACGGGAAGCCAAGCGGGGGCGAGCGTGCTGGCCGCGGGCCGCATGGATGCCGTCGCGCTGGTGGCCGGCGGCGAGTGGTGGCGGGCGGTCACCGCCCTCACGCTGCACGCCGACCTCGGCCACCTCGTGGCCAATCTCGGAGCGGGCGGCTTCTTCGCGCACTTCGTCGCCCGGCGCTTTGGTGCCGGTCCGGGATGGCTGTTGATCGTGCTGGCCGGAGCCCTCGGCAACGGGCTCACCGCCCTGGCCTACTATCCGCAGGCCCATGTTTCGATCGGTGCCTCGACCGCCGTGTTCGGCGCTCTCGGGCTGCTCGCGCTCTCCGGAAAACGCCGGGGCGCGGGTGCCCGGGCCCCCGCCGCCGTGCCCATGCGCCGCCGTCTGCTGCCGCTCGCGGCCGCGGCCGCCGTGCTCGGCCTTTATGGGGCCGGCGGCCTGCGCACCGATGTCGTCGCCCATGCCGCCGGGTTTCTCGCCGGCCTGTGCCTCGGCTGGGCCGCCTCGTGGCTGCCGGAGCGCTGGCTGGCCCGGCCGGTGATGCGGGCGGCCACTTCGGCCGCCACCGTCGTCATCGTCGCCGCGGCCTGGTGGACCGCCTGGTGGACTACAAGCGCTCGTTGAGACCGCCGGCCGCCTCGCCGGAGGCCGGTGGCCGGGTGTCCGCCGCCGGGGCGGCGCCGGGCGCGGGACGGGCGCCCCCCCCGCTCTGGGAGGCGTAGCGCTGGTAGGCGCGGGCCACTTGCCCGGGAACAGCGGGCGTGTAGGCGGCCTTCAGGTTCGCCGGCAGGGATGCCTTGAGCAGCAGGCGCTCGTTTTCCCGGTCGAGCATGAGGATCTGCATGAGGCGGCTGCGCGCTTCCTTCACCGCATCACGCTCGGCCTGACCGAGGCGACGGGCACTCTCGTTGATCGTCCGCAGCCGCGCGAGGGAGGCATCGAGCCGCGGGAGAAATTCCTTTTTCTTTGCGAGCAGATCCTCGGGCGGCGGCGTGCCGTCGACGCGCATGATGCGGTTCTCCTCGAGCAGGAGAGCGTGCAGCTCAGCGCACAGTGCCAGGTGTTCGCGAAGGATGGTGGAAGGGGATTCGTCGAGACTCATGCGTCCGGTTTTGCCGTCAAAACGTGGAGGCGATTCTCGAAATCCTCAATCCATTCCAGATGATCGAGGCGCCACTGCGCCATCTGCTGGAGTGCTTTGAGGCTTTCGTCGAGCGGCTCAGGCTCAGGCGCGGCCTTGACGGCGGGGCCCCCGGCGCCGTGCGCCCCGCCCGCGGCCTCCGCCGGTTCTTCCTGGGACGGCTCCTCCGCCTTCTCGCTCTCGAGAGGCTCGGGATTGACGATGAGATGGTAGGCTTCGGCGGCCCGTTGAGGCAGATTGAGCCGCTCGAAACACAGGCCGATCTGGTAGAGCGCCGGCCAGCGCCACGATGGCGCGGCGCTGGCGCGCGCCAGGGCCTGATAGATCGTGAGGGCGCCGACGAAGTCGCCCTGCTCGTAGAATCGGTTGGCCAGCTCGTTGGCGGCGCGGCGCTGCCAATGGGCGAGCTCGGCGGCGCGCGCCGGTTCGCCGGGAGCGGCCGCAAGCAACGCGACGACTTCCTGCATGGCCTCGTCGCGCAATTCGAGCGCTTCGAGCGCCTTGGCCCGCATGTAGCGCGCTTCGCCAGCGTAACTGCTTTCCGGATACTCCTTGATGAATTCGCCGAGGCGGTCGGCCGCCTCCCGCCACTGCTTGAGCTGGTAGTGCAGCTGAGCCTCGCGATACTTCACGCGCTCGAGATCCTCCGGGCTGAGATCGAGCCGCTGCAATCGGGAGAAATAGCGGCGGGCCTCCTCGAAGCGGCCCTCCTTGGCGTAGGTCTCCGCGATCTCGAATCGCGCCTTCATCGAGAGCCACCGGTTTTCCTCAAACCTCTCCGGATCGACCGAAAGCGTGCTGTTGAGCACCTGAAACATGCGCTTGCGCGCCAGATCGTAGGCGCCGGTCTTGCGATAGAGGATGCCGAGCTTGAGGAGGATCGCCGGGTGGTCGGGGTTTTTCGGATCGACCTCGTTGAGCTTCTCCAGGGTGGCGATGGCCTTGCCGAGCTGTTCATCCTGCTCGTAGAGGTCCGCCATCTTCATGATGAGATCACGTTTGTATTCGACCGGCAGATTGACGTTGAGGGCTCGCGCAAACGCATCCTCCGCGCCTTCGCGATCCCCGCGCAGCCAGGCTTCGACGCCCTGTTTGGTGAAAAACTCGATCCGGTAGCGGAGGCGCTCCTCGCGGGTGAGCTGCGAGACCGGCCCGCGGTGTCCGGCGCCATCCGGCCCGCCAACCGTTGGTTCGCCGTGATCCACCGCATCCGGGTGGGCCGCGGACGTTTCATGGCCGCCGTGGGCATCGCCCCCCTCTCCATGGCCGGCCGCCGCGTTCGTCGGCGCCTTTGGAGTCATTTGGTGAGCAGGCGCCGAGCCCTCGTCTCCATCACCGGCCGCCGCGTCGGGCGCTTCACCGGCTCCGGGCCCGTGCTGTTCCCGCGCCGGTCGCTTTGCCGGTTCGCCGTTGTGTCCATCAGCGTCCTCGTCATGGGACGGCGCATGGTCCGCCTCCATCGACTCGTGCACGCCGGAGCCGGGAAGGGACTCCGCCGGTCCGGGCGACGACGCCGCAGGCGCATGTTCTTCGTCGTGGCCGGCCTCGTCCGCGGCGGCGTGGTCGGCGGGCGCGGCATGGCCCGCTTCGTGCCCTTCTTCGGCAGCCTGGACCACCGCTCCCATGAAAACGAGAAAGAGAAGCCCCATTGCGAATGTGCGAAACGCACCGCGGACGATCGGCGTGTCGAATGGACGGTAGAGGAAAAGCTCAACCAGGTTCATGGTGCTCAGCGGGCAGGTTTCGACTGCGCGAGCGGAACCATGCGATCCCCCGGGACGGCCGGAAGAAACGGCACAGCCCGCGCTCCGGCAGCTCGATCGATTTTTTCCAGAAAGCCCCGGACCATTTCGGCAGTCACCGCCAAGCTCCCAGCATCACCCCCCGCCGTCAAGCCAACCGGGGCCGGTTCCTGGTCTGCACCGGCCGGTGGCTCCCCGGCCGAGATCCGGTGGACCCCGGGCGAGGGCTCGTTATCCGCCACCGCCTGTCCCCGCTCGGGCCGGGGCGCGGGATCCGGATCAACCACCGTGATTTCCGGCAGTGCGCCGGCCGCGGCGAGTTTCTTTCCTTCGGCCTCTGGCAACGGATCCGGCCAACGGTCCGGCTCGGCAAACCGCAGCGGGTGTGGCCCGACAGCCGGAAGGTAGGCATGCGCCATCGTCCGCGGAGCCGATCCCGCGCGGTCGTGTTCACTCCCGGCAGAGGCCGCCGGTTGCGAGGCCTTCGCGTCTACACCACTCTGGTCCGCGGGCACCGGCACCTCGGCAGGCGCATCCTCGCGGATCTCCTCGCGCAACTTCACGATGCCCCCCCGCACCTCCGGCAACGCCCGGGCCGACTGCCAGGCCACACCGTCGTCGGCATCGCCGATGATCATCGGCCGCACCGCGCGAGCCGAATGCGAAGGCCCAGCCGCCGCCGCACTGGAAACCGAAACCACTGCCAGGAGAACCGCACAAGCGGTCCCCAGGCCGCGCCGACACATCCCGTGCCGCGGGGCCATCCTGTGATGTCGGCTGACCGACTTCTCCATCCGTGGAAAAAGCCTCACCTGATGGAATTCGACGTGTGGCGAACCGGGTAAAACCCCTCACCCTGAGATGCGGTAAATCTCCAGTAAAACCCCGCCTCCGCTACGCATTCCACTCCGGAATCGGCCCCTGGGCCCGGCGGTAGGTCTCCAGCAGATCCTCGAGCGTATGCACATCGATCGACCCCGCCCGCGGGTCCTCAAACAAAAAAGCCTTCTTCTCCGGCGCCCATGGATCACCGTAATCGCGCAGGCGCTCCGCCGTCTGGGCCCACGCCGCATACGGCACCGAGAGAGCCTCGCCTTTCTCCACCGCCAGCTCCACGGCCCGGTCGATGACCGCGGGCTCGCACATCGGAAAGTTGATGTTGAAATTCACGTGCACGTCGCAGGGATGCGCCTCGAGGATGTGCTGAAACACTGGAACCGACGGGACATCATCTCCCGCCAGCGACTCCGGCCGCCGCAACGCGCGCACCCCGAAGTCCCGCGCCACTCTCGCGATCAGTTCGCTTTCGGTGGAGACGACAATCTCGTCCACTCGCGTCGCGCGCCGGAGGATTTCGATACCCAGCCCCACCAGCGGCTTTCCCGCAAAGGGCAGCAGGTTCTTGAAAGCGAGCCGCCGACTGCCGAGCCTGGCGATGATCGAGCCAACAACGTGCATGCCACCGGTTTCGATGAGTTTTCGCCCCGCGGCGACCCAATTCCGCCGGACGGCACCCTCGCGACACCTGCACTCGCCTCCAGCAGCCAGGCCGCCCAATCTCACCCGCACAGGATCCGTCTCATGCCCGCCGCATCCGCAACCGCCCCCCACCGCATCCGCCGCCGCGCCCGGACACCTCGCCTGTCGTTCCGTCGGCTCGCCCTCCTCGCTGTCGCTCTGATCGCCCCGTTCCAGACGCTCTCGGCCGCCGCCATCCACGCGGAACCGCTCGCCCCGCCCTCCCCGCCATCCGGCGCCACTCTCTTCACCCCCCTTCCGCCCGAACGCACCGGCATCCAATCTTTAAATACCTACGACGACCCACGCATGTGGTGGGAACTCTATCAGGAATTCTCGATCGGCGCGCTCGGCACCGGCGTGGCCATCGCCGACTACGACCGCGACGGCCGGCCTGACATTGTCGTCGTCAACAAGACCCGGCCTCCCCGTCTCTTCCGCAACCTGGGCGACTGGCGCTTCGAAGACACCACCGCCGCGGCCGGTCTCCTCCCCAACGACGGCAGCACGTGGACCGCGCTCAAGAACTGGCTCGGCCTTGCCGCCTCGGCAAACTCGCCCTCCCCGGACGGCGGCTGGTATCAGGGCGCCGCCTTCGCCGACATCAACAATGACGGCTGGCCCGACCTCTACCTCTGTCGCTTCCGCGCTCCGAACCGGCTCTACATCAACCGGGGCGACGGCACCTTCAGCGAAGAGGCTGCCGCCCGCGGTCTCGCCCTCGAGGATGCATCCGGCATGGCCGCCTTCGCCGACTACGACCGGGACGGCTGGCTCGATGTCTACATCCAAACCAACCTCCTCGACGTCACCGCCAGTCCCGACGGCAGCCCCGATCACCTCTACCGCAACAACGGCGACGGCACCTTCACCGATGTCACCGTCGCCGCCGGACTCCACACCCGCCCCACCCAGGGGCACTCCGCCACATGGTGGGACGCCGACGGCGACGGCTGGCCCGACCTCTATGTCGCCAACGATTTCGCCACTCCGGATTTCCTGTACCGGAACAATAACGACGGAACCTTCACCGACATCCTCGACGCCGTCGCGCCCCGCACGCCCTTCTCCTCCATGGGAGCCGACATCGGCGACGTCGACAACGACGGACGCATCGACCTGTTCGTCACCGACATGGCCGCCACCACCATCCGCAAGGACCTTCGCGGCATGGCAGACACTCGCGCGCGCCACACTGCACCGCCCGCCGACGAAGCGCCCCGGGCGCTTCAGTTCGAGCGCAATGTCCTGCTGCTCAACACCGGAACCGCGCGGCTCCTCGAGGCCGCTCATCTCGCGGGGCTCGATGCCACCGACTGGACCTGGTCCCCACGCTTCGAAGACATCGACAACGACGGACGCATCGATCTGCTCGTCACCAACGGCATGGTGCGCGAACTCCACAACGGCGACCTCCTCGCCCGCATCATGGCAGCCGAACCCCCGCAGAGCCGGGTCGAGATCATGAAAAGCAGCGCCCCTCTTTTCGAACGCAACCTCGCGTACCGAAATGAGGGCGACATGCGTTTCCGCGAAACCGGCTCGGCGTGGGGCTTTGACCAACAGGGCATCAGCTTCGGCTCCGCACTCGGCGACCTCGATGGCGACGGCGACCTCGACATCGTCTTCACCAACTTCGACGATCACCCCACCGTCCTGCGCAACGACGCCACCTCCGGACACCGCGTCGTCATCTCGCTCGAAGGAACGATCTCGAATCGCTTCGGAGTCGGGGCGACCGTCCGCATCGAAACCGCCGCCGGCATACAGGTGCGCACGCTCACCCTCGCGCGCGGCTACCTCTCCACCAGCGACCCCGTCCTTCACTTCGGCCTCGGCCGCGAGACCACGATTCGCCGCCTCACCGTCGAATGGCCGTCTGGATGCACCCAGACTTTCACCGATCTGCAGGCCGATCGCCGCTACACCATCACCGAATGCGAAACATCATCCGCCGCACCATCGAGCCCGCCGGCAACGCCGCGGCCGGTTTTCTCCGATGTCACCGACACCTTCGGGCAACGGCTCGCGTGGCGGGAAATCCCGCTCGACGAATCCGTCATCCAGCCCCTCCTGCCACAGCGCTTCAACCGCTGCGGTCCGCGGCTCGCCGCCGGCGACCTCGATGGCGATGACCGGCCCGAGATCGTCGTCGGCGGCACCACGATCGACCCGGCGGAGGTGCTCCGTTTCGGACCCGGCCAGACCATCACCCGCTCACGGCTCCCCGGATCCGACAGCCAGCCGGTCAACGACGGGCCGGTGCTCATCGCCGACCTCGACGCCGATGGCGACAACGACGTGCTCATCGCTCCGGGCGGCGTGGCCGCGCGGGGAGACCCGGCCGCCTATGCGCCACGCCTGTATCCGGGCCATGGCGACGGCACACTCGGCCCGCCGGACACACAATCAATCCCGGGGCCCGGCGGCCCCATCGGCGCGCTCGCCGGCGCCGATCTCAATCGCGACGGCGTCCCGGAACTCTTTCTCGGCGGACGCCTCATCCCCGGACACTATCCCGAGGCACCCGCCAGCCTCCTGCTCGCCCGCCACGGCGATCGCTACAGCGATGTCACCGACGCGCTCGCGCCCGGCATGCGGCGGATCGGGATGGTCACCGCGGCGACCTTCGCCGACCTCGATCGTGACGGATTTCCCGATCTCATCGTCGCGCTCGACCGGGGAAACGTCCGGCTTCTGCGCAACCGGGACGGTTCGGTCCTCAGCGACGCCACCGCGCAGGCGGGGTTCACCACCGCCGGCACCGGCCGCTGGTCCGCCCTCGCCGTGGGAGACTTCAACGAGGACGGCATCCCCGACATCGCCCTCGGCAACCTCGGCCTCAACACGCCGTATCGCGCATCACCCGACCGCCCCGACCTGCTCATCGCCGGTCCTTTCGGGAACCGCAACCGCAACCTCGCCCTCGAAGCTCGTTTCGACAGCGACGGCACGCTGCGGCCCTGGCTGCCGCGCCGTCTTCTCGCCCCGCAGATCCGCGCCCTCAAACGCCGATTCAGCACCAATGACGCCTACGCCGATGCCCCGCTGGAGGACATCCTCGGCGCCGCGCGCATCAGGCAGGCGGTCCGCCTCGAGACAACGGAACTGCGCAGCGGCGTGCTGCTCAGCCAGGCTGACGGCACCTGGACTTTCGCACCCCTGCCGTGGCCGGCCCAGCTCGCCCCGATCCGCGCCTTTGCCGCCGCCGACTTCGACGGCGACGGCCACCTCGATCTCTTCGCCGCACAAAACGACTACTCTCCAGCCCCGTTCATCGGTCCTTTTGACGGCGGGCTCAGCCTCCTGCTCACCGGCGACGGCCGGGGCCGCTTCACCGCTGTGCCGCCGGCACGAAGCGGCATTGTCATCCCCGGAGACACCCGGGACGCGGTCTGCGCCGACCTCAACGATGACCATTGTCCCGATCTTTTCCTGACACGGTCGGGCGCTTCGGCCCGCGTCCTGATCAACAACGCCCACAAGCCTCACGAGCCGTGACGCGGTGATGCGTCTCCTTCGCTCGGATACGCCTCCCGGAGGACCATGCCGATCGAGCGCAGGGTCTCTCCCAGAGGATGCGTCTTGCGCCAGACAAGGCCGAGATCCCGGCCCGGAGCCGCTCCAGCAAAACGGCGCACCGTCAGCGCGGCATCCGTCACCTCCGCAGGCACGGCCAGCGCGGGCAGCAAAGTGACTCCCGCGCCGCTGGCCACCATCTGCACAATCGTCGTCAGGCTCGTGGCCCGAAACGCATCCACCTGCGCCCCGGAACCGGCGCAGAGAGTCGCAGTCTGCCGCGCGAGGCAGTGCTCGTCCTGCAGGATCAACACATCCCGCCCGTCCAGATCCTGTGGGGTCACCCGCACCGATGGGTCCGCCAGCTCGTGGCCAGCCGGCACGACGAGCACGAAGGGGTCTCTCGCGATGAGAAACCGCTCCACCTCCCCCAACCCCGCCTCGAGGGCCACCAGCGCGCCATCCAGCTCGCCGGCCTGCATCCGCGCCAACAGTTCCCCCGTCTTTTCCTCCACCCATTGCAGCCGCAACTTCGGAAACGTCCGCCGCAGTGCCGGTGTCACTGCCGGGAGAAGATACCGAGCCACGGTCGGAATCACCCCGATTCGGAAAACGCCCGCGTGCGGATCTGCCGACTCCCGGGCAAAGGCGGCCAGATCTCGCGCCGCGAGCAACACCCGCCGCGCCTGTTCCACAAACGCCTGCCCTACGGGCGTGACCATCACCCGGCGCCGGTTCCGTTCGAAGACCTTCACGCCGAGCAACGCCTCCATCTGCGCGATCTGCGCGCTCAACGCCGGCTGCGACACCCGACACCGCTCCGCCGCCCGCCGAAAACTCAGGTCCTCCGCCACCGCCACCACATATTGCAGCTGCCGCAAGGTGAACGGAAATGGAGCGTCATTCATAACTTTCAGTTATCACTCTAATCTTTTTATTATCTTGGACCTATCTCAGCGCAATCGCTATCCTCGCGCCTTCTTTACCCATCAACCCGAAGAGAATCCTTCACCATGGCTGACGAAATGAAATGTCCCTTCCACCACGGCGCGGGCGTGCCGCACGCGAAAAAGACCGACGAGTGGTGGCCCAACCGACTCGACCTCGATATCCTCAGGCAGGATTCGCCGAAATCCGACCCCATGGGGCCGGACTTCGACTACGCCGAAGCGTTCGCCTCTCTCGATCTCGAGGCGGTCAAAAGAGACATCGCCGCCGTGCTCACCGATTCCCAGGACTGGTGGCCGGCCGACTTCGGGCACTATGGCCCGCTCATGATCCGCATGGCGTGGCACTCCGCAGGCACCTACCGCATCGCCGACGGCCGTGGCGGTGCCGATGGCGGCCAGCAGCGTTTCGCTCCGCAGAACAGCTGGCCGGACAACGCCAACCTCGACAAGGCCCGCCGTCTCCTCTGGCCGGTGAAGAAAAAATACGGCCGCAAGATCTCCTGGGCCGACCTCATGGTCCTCGCCGGCAACGTCGCCCTCGAAACCATGGGCTTCAAACCCCTCGGCTTCGGCGGCGGCCGCCGCGACACCTGGGAGCCCGACGAATCCATCTTCTGGGGCGCCGAAGGCGAGATGCTCGCCGACAACCGGCACAACGAGAACGGCGAACTGGAAAACCCGCTCGCGGCCACCCAGATGGGCCTGATCTACGTCAACCCCGAGGGCCCCGGCGGCAACCCCGACCCCAAAGCCGCCGCGCACGACATCCGCGAGACCTTCCGCCGCATGGGCATGACCGACGAGGAAACCGTCGCCCTCATCGTCGGCGGCCACACCTTCGGCAAGACGCACGGTGCCGGCCCGGCCGAACTCATCGGTCCTGAGCCCGAAGCCGCGCCGATCGAAGAGCAGGGCCTGGGCTGGAAAAACGCCTACCGCTCCGGGAAGGGTCCCGACACCAGCACCAGCAACCTCGAGGTCACCTGGACCCAGACCCCCACGCAGTGGAGCCACTACTTCCTGCAAAACCTCTTCGCCTACGAATGGGAGCTCACCAAAAGCCCGGCCGGCGCCTGGCAATGGGTGGCCAAGGACGCCCCCGAGGTGATTCCCGACGCCTACGATCCGTCGAAAAAGCACAAGCCCACGATGCTCACGACGGACCTCTCCCTGCGCTTCGATCCGGAATACGAAAAGATCTCGCGCCGCTTCCTCGAGCATCCCGAAGAACTGCAAAAGGCCTTCGCGCACGCCTGGTTCAAACTCACCCATCGCGACATGGGGCCCCGCGCCCGCTACCTCGGGCCGGAAGTGCCTCAGGAGGACTTCATCTGGCAGGATCCCATCCCGCCGGCCGATCACCCGCTCATCGACGAGGCCGACATCGCCGCCCTGAAGCAGCGGATCCTGGCCTCCGGCCTGACGACCTGGGATCTCGTCTACACCGCCTGGTCCGCCGCCTCCACCTTCCGCGGCTCCGACAAGCGCGGCGGCGCCAATGGCGCCCGCATCCGCCTCGCCCCGCAAAAGGACTGGGAGGTCAACCATCCCGGCCAGCTCGAGCGCATCCTCAAGACCTACGAGGCGATCCGGGAAAAGTTCAACGCCTCGGCCTCCGGCGGCAAAAAAGTCTCCCTCGCCGACCTCATCGTCCTCGGCGGTTGTGCCGCGGTCGAGGCGGCCGCGAAGAAGGCCGGCATCGACATCACCGTCCCCTTCACGCCCGGCCGCACCGACACCACGCAGGAGTGGACCGACGTCGAATCATTCGCCGTCCTCGAGCCCATCGCCGACGGCTTCCGCA
>RFJS01000452.1 GCA_003694825.1 Verrucomicrobiota bacterium
CTCCCTCGATGGCGCGGACCGCTACTCCCCGCGCCCCGACTCGGCCCAGGCCCGGTAGGCGATGCGCGTCGCCGCCAGGCCGACGGCGTAACCGGCGGTGAGGATGGCCGCCGCCGTGAGCAGCGGCCGCATGCGCTCCGGGTCGAGCCCTTCGTGCAGGCCGCGGTTGAGCGCGGCCAGGGCATACGCGATGACCACCAGCGGTGTGATCACCGGCGGAACCCACAGACACCGGCGCAGCCACGACGGCAGCGGCATGGCCGACCCCACCGCCGCCAGGAGGGAGCCGATCGAGACAAACCCGGCCAGGATGTGACCGGCCGCGACGACCAGCCCCTGGGCCACCCGCCCGTCGGCCACCCAGGCGAATTCACCGCGCCCCACGAGGATGCCGAGCACGACGGTGAGGCAGCACCAGCGCGGCGCCGTGAGAACGGCCAGCACGACCGGGGTCTGCGGCACAGAGTGTGCCCGCGGGCCAAATACAAGCGGCAGCCAGATGGTCAGCGCGGTGGCGGCAGCAAGCAGGGCATTCCCCAAAAGAGTCATCGGCATCATTCCAACAATTGGAGTGAGCAACGCGGCGGAACGCCTCCCCTCTCGCCCCGGGAGACGCACCAGGGCGGGCGCGGGAGACCGCACACCCGCGTGCTTCCCGCTCCGGTTCGTTCCAGTGAAACCGCGAGGCGAGGATGGCAAAAAAAACAGGTCACCGGCATCGGCAACCTCGAGACTGCGCGCCACGCCGACCGGCGCGAGGCGGAAAACCGCCGCGCCGCCCCGAAAACCCCGCCCCGCGAAAACAGCTTTCGCCAGACACGCCCTCGGCCCCCGGCGGCTTCAACGCCCGGCTCCATCATCGCTTGCCAGGGCCAGCGCGTCGCGCTCCGGCGTGGACCAGTCATCGAGACGGAAGGTCACCGGCAGGCGCACACGGAAGTGCACCCGGCGTCCATCCACCGTGCCGGGCAGGAAGCGCCAGCGCCGCACGGCCGCCGCCACACTGCGGCCGAAGAGCGGATGCGTCTCCTCGAGGACACGCACGTCCAGCACCTCGCCCTCCTCGTTGACCCTGAATTCGACCAGCACTTCGCCCTCGAGGCGACGGGCCGCCAATTCCCCCGGATAGGCCGGCGCCACCCGGTGAATGGGAATCGGCGGCGCATCCAGATCGGCGACATCGAACACGAAAAAGGCGGCCTCGCGCTGTTTCGCCGGCACGTGCGGCTCGAGCACGGGCGGGGGAAGCGGCTCCAGCTCGATCTTCCTTTCAACCCCGGCGACCTGCGGGACCGGCACGGGGAAATCGCCCGCCGCCTCCAGCCTGATCCCGGGCGTCTCGCTGGAGCGCACATCGACGGTCCGGGGCGGACTCGTCGGCACGGAACTCAAACCGCCCTCGCTGCGCACGCGCTGAAACGACACATGATTGGCCAGCGGCAGGACGAGGAAGAGCGAAAGCGCCAGCAAAAGCGCCGCCGCGGTCGCGACGAGCGACTTGCGGGGCGTTTCCCTGGAAGGCACATACATGGATGGATCTGCGGGGCGGGACCGGGCCGGAACACCAGGCTGACACTGCTGCCGCGACAGCCGCGCGGCGCTGGACTCAATCTATCCGGCCGAAAAGCAGGGTCAAGGCACCGCACGGATCGGCGGAGAGACGCCGCCGCCGAGGCGACGCACGGCGACCGCGCCGCCGGTTTCGGCCGGCGCCGGAGCGCGGGATCCCGGAGGGCCGCATGGCGTATCCACGATCTCGCTTCATCCGGCCCCGCCGCCCGTCCCGCCGCGCGGCGTTTTCATCGTTTTCGCACGTGCAACCGGGCGCGAATCGCATCACACTGTTCTCCCGACCCGCCCATGCGGCTGCTCCGGTCGAACAACCTGCGCTCGAGATAAATAGAATGGACATGGTTGAACACCAGATCGCCGCCCGGGGCATCCGCGACCCCCGCGTTCTCGAGGCGATGCGGCGCGTCCCGCGGCATGCGTTCGTGCCGCCCGACGTGCAGAACCTCGCCTACGAAGATCATCCGCTGCCGATCGGACACGGGCAGACCATCTCCCAGCCCTATATCGTCGCGCTGATGACCGAGCTCGCCGAAGTCGGCCCCGGCAGCCGCGTCCTCGAGATCGGCACCGGCTCCGGCTACCAGGCCGCCGTGCTCGCCGAAATCGGCGCAGAGGTTTACTCGATCGAGATCATCCCGGAGCTGGGCGAACGCGCCCGGGAAGTGCTCCGACGCCTCGGCTACGACCGGGTGCAGGTGCGCATCGGCGACGGCTCTGTCGGCTGGCCGGAGGAGGCGCCGTTCGACGCCATCATCGTCACCGCCGCGCCCGTGCACATCCCTGAGCCCCTTCGCGAACAGCTCAAGGTCGGTGGACGGCTGGTCATCCCCGTCGGCTCGATCATGCAGGAGCTGCGCGTCGTCGTGCGCGAGGCGGATGGCTGGCGCGAGCGCGCCGTCATCCCCGTGCGCTTTGTGCCGATGACCGGCCGCGCCCGGGAATCGGCGGAGTGAGGGGCCGGCCCACGCCGGGCCGCCCTCAAACGCGCCGCTTGCGGAACAGGACGATGCGATTCGTGTTAGTCCCCTTCCGCGCGTTGGTCACGCCCCAGCAGTTGGCGGTTTTCGTGAAGTTCTGGCTGTTGATCATCACGGCCACCGGCTTGAGGCCCGCCTCCACGCCCACCTGGAGCACGTGCTCCTCCAGCCGCACTTTTCCCCGCCTGACTTCGCCCACTTCGAACGCGATCCACGCCCCCGGCTTCAACACCCGGAGCAACTCGCCGAAACACCGCCGCATCGCCTCCCGCCACTGGTCGAGCCCCCGGAGCTGCCACACCGCCACCGCCTTTGTGTCGATGCCGCAAAACCAGCCGCGCAACCAGTTGTCGGTC
>RFJS01000453.1 GCA_003694825.1 Verrucomicrobiota bacterium
AAGAATGGGCGTATCCCCGGGCCGCAGCCAGCAGGAACCTCCTCCCCAGCACGGCGCCCGCCGGTCGCACGCCCTCCATCAGCCCGCCGCTTCGCGCCGGGGCTCCGGCAGGGTGAGCAGAAACACCAGCCCCAGGCCGACGAGCAGCGCTCCCACCAGCGCCAGCGGCCAGATCGCCTCAAATGCCGACCACATCGCTCCCGCCAGCCATGCGCTGGCGAACATCGCCGGCAAAGTCAGTATTGACGTTATCGCGACATACGTCGGGCGACGCTCGCCGGAGAAAAGCTCGAGCATCAGCGTATTCGACCCCGTCATCCAGAGAAACTTTGCCCCTCCGAGCAGAAAGAAAATCCCCAGAAACCAGTCCCTGCTCTCGGCCGGCAGGACCGCAAGGCACATCACCACACCCCCCGCCAACCCCAGCGCCGCGACGATGCGCCCGCCGAAGCGATCCCCCAGCCATCCGCCAACCGCGTTGCCGGCAATCGCACCCACACTCTGGGCCACGACCAACTCGCCGAGAAAGGCTCCCGACTCACCCGTCACCCGCAGGGCGTGCACCGCCAGAAAGGGCGTCACCACCCCGATCCCGAACCCAAACACCCGCGCCGCCACAAATCCCCGCATGCGCCGATCCGTCCGCCAGAAACGGGGCAGGAGGCGCACCGTCTTCGTCCATCCCTCCCCTCTCGCCCGTGTACTCGGGACATGAGGCTGCTCGCGAATGCAAAGCAGCGCCGCCCACGACAGCATCAGACAGGCAAAGCAGCACAGATGCAAAAGCCCGTAGCCGGTCGCCCCCGGCCACCGCGTCAGAATCGCCGCCACCACGCCTCCCGCCGACACACCGAGCAGCGTCCCGACGACGTTGCGGACCGCCAGATTTGACGATCGGCGGCGCGCCGGGATGATCTTGGCGAACAACTCCCAAAACCCCGCCACCACCGCCCCGCCAAAGGTGCTGATCAAGAGCGGGGACAACGCCACCGCCCAGAGCGCCAGCCCGGGATACCGATCCGCCGCCAACAGCAACGCCAGTCCCGCGAAAAGCGGCGGGAGCCGCTGCGGGAGGCTCACCCAGACGACATACGGCCGCAACATCGCCCGCTGCTCCACCAGATGCGCCGTGAAAAGCGGCCCGAGAAAAAACCCGATCATCGCCAATGTCGGCGCCAGCGCCACCAGCCAGGTCGGGCCATCCAGCGCCGCCAGCATCGCCGGCAGCACCGACTCCGGCGCCACGAACGCGATTCCCCCGAAGTAGAAACCGCCATCGACCACCATCGCCACGTAGTTGCGGCGCAACGATGCAGCCTGCGCGGCCTCGTCCCAGGTGGATCGGCTTTCCATAAGCCGAAATCATCAAACCAACTCGAGACATAAAACAACCGCCATTCGCACGCCGGCAGCCTTTCCCGTCGCCCTTTCCTCCCCGCCTCATCTTCGAAAGCATTCCCGGACGCGCTCCGAAACCACGCGATGTGCCACCGAGACCGCCGGCGTGGCCACATCCGATCGCCCCGGAAAAGCCGGAGCCGCACCGGCTTCCGGTGCGGCTCCCAAATTCTGCCCGCTTCGTCGCATGCGCCGACCCACCGCCGGCGTGGCGACGCGCGTCTACTTGACCAGGCGGGCCAACGGCGAGGGCTCGAAGACCGCCGCCTTTCGCCCTTCCGAATCATACTCAGCCAGGTCATGCACCTTCCGAAGCAACTTCGAGTTGATCATGGTTCCCCGGTTGATCAGCACGATCTCGTCGTTGTCATCGGGCTTGAGCGCTTCCGCCAGAACGTTGGCCACCCCGATATCCGCAAGCTTCTTGCGAACCAGCGGCGACGGCCGCGCGATCATCGTCATGCGCAGTGAAATATCCCCCACCTTGAGCAGGTGGCGACTCTGCACGCTCACGCCGCCGGCCACATGCGAGAGCAGATTGCTCGCCACCGACTGGGGCACCACCGGAATAATCACATCGATGCCCTGGCTCTTGAAGGCCGATTTCAGCGAACCGTGGATCAGATTCATCGTCTCTCGGAGCATGTCCTCGAGATCTTCATCCGCGGCCTCACTGATGCCGCTGAACATCTCAAAAATCTTCCCGATCGAAGCCCGATCCGCCTCCAGCATGAAGTCGAGCCACGTCGCCTTCTCCGGAATCAGGACGAAGTGCAGGACACTGAAATCGAGCCTCTGCATATCCCCGTCTTCGCACGGTGTCGCACTCGCCTCGCCAAGGCCCATCTCCGCGAGCGTGTTCGCCGCCAGTGAATCCACCTGAAAAACAGGATCCAGCGAGCGAATCATCTCTCCGAAGGATTCCTCGGGAGAGAGCTCTTCTTCGTTTTCGACCAGGGGGTTTTCGACTGTGGCGTCTTGGTTGGGATCGTTCGGAGTCATGAAACAAATGGTGTTACTGTGCAAGGAGAGAAGGAACGCATGGGCCTGTCGGCCCGACGTTGAGCGGACGCAATCAAGCAGGTGCATCATCGGCACTGATTCCCGCGAACCTTAGCGGCGAATGCGCCAACTTCCCTGCCTTTTTGAAGAAATCCCGCAAACCCGGCCGCCTCCTGGTGGAATCCTCCACATTTCTTTGCTCAAGGGCGGCCCCTAAATTGCCGAATCCCGCAACAACCGCTCCATCGGGAAAACTCCCGGCGTGGCGCATCCGCCCGGCCAGAAACATCATCCTGCCCGCCCCGGATGTCGCCGGAAGTGCCCCATCGGATCGGAACACCACCAACGCCAGATTCCGAAATACTCCTCAACAGAGATACAACCAAATAGACCCAATGAAAGCTCTCGTCGTCGATGACTCCAAAACGACCCGCATGATCATCGGCCGCATTCTTCGCGAATGCGGTTTCGAGATCCACGAGGCCGGCAACGGCCAGGAAGCCCTTGATAAGCTCGAAGAGATCGGCTGCCCCGAGATCGCCCTCGTCGACTGGAACATGCCCGAAATGACCGGCATCGAATTCGTCAAAGCCGCCCGCGAGGACTCCCGCTACGACGACATGAAGATCATGATGGTCACGACCGAATCCGAAGTCGAGCAGGTCCAGGCCGCGCTCGAGGCAGGCGCCAACGAGTATGCGATGAAGCCCTTCACCAAGGACGTCATCGAAGAAAAGCTCGCCCTGCTCGGCGTCTCCGTGGGCTGACCCTCCGGCCAACTTCTCCAGCCACACCGCAGGCAAGCCCGGCCGGATGCTCTGCCGCCCCGGCAGGGATCGCCCGTGCCCATTCGCCACCTACACCACCTCCCCGTTCACCACCAAGGTCCGCCCATGTTGTTTCGTCATGACAGCAACGCCGCAGAGACAACCGGGCGGAACAAGTTGTGCCCGGGCCTTCACGTCATCACCCCATGAACAAGGCCAGAGTCCTCATCGTTGACGACTCGATCGTCATCCGGCGTCTCCTCTCCGAGACACTCTCGAGCGACCCCGCGATCGAGATCGTCGGCACCGCCGCCAACGGAAAAATCGCGCTCTCGCGAATCCCGCAGCTCAATCCCGATCTTGTCACCCTCGACGTCGAGATGCCCGAGCTCGACGGACTCGCCACCCTCCGGGAAATTCGAAAAACTCACCCCAAGCTCCCGGTGATCATGTTCAGCACGCTCACCGAGCGGGGTGCGGCCGCCACCATCGACGCCCTCTCGCACGGCGCCAACGACTACGTCACCAAACCGGCGAATGTCGGCAGCGTCGGCGCCGGTCTGCAGCAAGTCCGCACGGCGCTGCTGCCCAAAATCAAGGCGCTCACCGGCATCGTGCCACAACCGGAACGCCGTCCTCCACCGGCCACCACCAGGCCGCCGAACGGAACCCCGGTCCAGGCCGCCGGCGCGCCGCCTCCACCCCGGGCCCGGGCCACTGCGCCCGCCCAGAGGGTCGACATCCTCGCCATCGGCACTTCCACCGGCGGACCCAATGCGCTCGCTGCTCTCCTGCCCGAAATCCCGCCGAATTTCCCTGTACCAATCGTTATCGTACAGCACATGCCGCCGATGTTCACCCGGCTGCTCGCATCCAATCTCTCGCCGAAGTGCAATCTTCCCGTCCTCGAAGGCACGGAAGGTGCGAAGCTCGAAGCCGGACACATCTACATCGCTCCTGGCGATTACCACATGACCCTTGCCCGGTCGGGCAACGAAGTGCGGCTTCACCTCAACCAGGATGCGCCGGAAAACTCGTGCCGGCCGGCTGTCGATGTGCTCTTCCGCTCGGTCGCCGCTCTCTACGGGCCACACACCCTCGGCGTCGTCCTCACCGGGATGGGCCACGACGGTCTGCGCGGCTCCGAACACATCAAGGCGGCCGGTGGTCAGGTCATTGTCCAGGATGAGGCATCCAGCGTCGTCTGGGGCATGGCCGGTTCGGTCGCGCACGCAGGTCTGGCCGACGAAATCCTCCCCCTCAACCAGATCGGCCGCTCCATCCTCCGCCGTGTCTCCCAGTGGCGTGCCGGTCAGATGGCCCGCACCATTCCAACCATTCAACACTGAACCCTCCCAACCCATCCGACCCGCGCATGCCTCTCCCGCCTGCAGATCTCGACTACGTTCGCAAACTGGTCTTCGACCACTCCGGTATCGTCCTCGAGAGATCGAAGGCCTATCTCGTGGAAACCCGCCTCACTCCCGTGGCGACCAGGCTCGGTTTCAAGTCCCTCGAGGAGTTCGTTCGCAATCTCAAGAACACCCCGGTCAACGGCGCTCACCGCACGGTCATCGACGCGATGACCACCAATGAGACCTACTTCTTCCGCGACATCCACCCCTTCGAAGCCCTTCGCAAAAACGTTCTCCCCGAAATCATCCAGAACCGCGAGAGCACCCGGACGCTTCGCATCTGGTGCGGCGCCTGCTCCACCGGACAGGAGCCCTACTCGATCTCCATCATCCTCAAGGATGGTTTCCCGAAAATCGACAACTGGAATATCCAGATCGTCGCGACAGATCTCAGCCAGGACGTCCTCGAAAAGGCCAAAAGCGGCGCCTACACCCAGCTCGAAGTCAATCGCGGCCTGCCCGCGATGTATCTGGTAAAATACTTCAAGCAACAGCAGGACCGATGGGTCATCCGCGAGGACATCCGCAAGCGCGTGCAATTCCGCGAATTGAACCTCACGAAGCCCTTCCCGCCGATGGGCCGCTTCGACATCGTCTTCCTGCGCAACGTCCTCATCTACTTCGACAACCCCACCAAGCAACAGATCCTCGGCCGCATCCAATCCCTGCTCGCCCCCGACGGCTATCTGTTCCTCGGCTGCGCGGAAACCCCCGTGAACCTCAACCCCAATTTCGAGGCCGTCTCCTTTGGCAAGGCCACCTGCTATCGGCTCAAGCGCTGACTCCTCCCGGGACCACGCTTGTTTCGAAAAAATATAAAAACACTCCCCGGGCAGAGAAACCCTCTAAGGCCGCCTAAGGAGATCCTCCACGGCGGCGATCTCCCATCCACAGCTCCCTATCTCAAATCATGGACGAAATCCTTCAGGAATTCCTCACGGAAAGCGGCGAAAACCTCGACCATGTAGAGCGCGATCTCGTCGCGCTGGAGGAATCGCCGGACTCCCGCCAGCTCATGGCGGCGATCTTTCGCAATATTCACACCATCAAGGGCAGCAGCGGCTTTCTCGGCCTGAGCAAGCTCGAGTCGGTCGCCCACGCCGGCGAAAACCTCCTCAGCTCACTGCGCGACGGCAAACTCGCGCTGAACGCCGAGATCACCACGGTCCTGCTCACCCTCGTCGATGCCCTGCGCCGCATGCTTCAGCACCTCGAGGCCAAGGGCGCCGAGACCGACGAGGACTTCAGCGCACTCGTCGCCGAGCTCAAGCGGCTCAACAACCCCGACGCCGCCCCCGCCGACGCCGCCCCCGCCGAGAAGGCACCCGCCGCTGAGAAGACCGAAGCTCCTGCAAAGGGCGAAACCGCTTCTGCGACCGAAGAGAAAGGTGCGCCCGCCGCGAGCGCCCCGGAGAAAAAGCCCGAAACGAGCACCGCGAAACCGGCCGCTCAACCCGAAGCCACCAAATCGGCTCCCGCCCGGCAGGGCCGCGAGTCGGCGCCCCAGGAGCCGCCCCCGCCCCCCTCTCTCACCACGGAAACCAATGTCCGGGTCTCTGTCGGCCTGCTCGACAAACTCATGAACCTCGTCGGCGAGCTCGTCCTCGCCCGCAATCAGATCCTTCAGATCACCGGCGGCGTCGACGACACCCAGATGGTCGCCGCCTCCCAGCGCCTCAATCACGTCACCACCGAACTGCAGGAGGAGGTCATGAAGACCCGCCTGCAGCCCATCGGCAACGTATTCACCAAGTTCCCACGCGTCGTCCGCGACGTCGCCCGCGAACTCGGCAAGAAGGTTCGGCTCGAACTCGAAGGCAAAGACACCGAGCTCGACCGGACGATTCTCGAGGCCATCAAAGACCCCCTCACCCACATCGTCCGCAACGCCGTCGACCACGGCATCGAACTGCCCGAGGTTCGCCGGGAAAGCGGCAAAAACGAGGAAGGCCACCTGCTCATGAAGGCCTTCCACGAAGGCGGACAGGTCATCATCGAAATCAGCGACGACGGCAAGGGCATCAACGCCGAAAAGGTCAAGCAGAAGGCCATCGACAACGGCCTGATCACGGCCGACCAGGCTGCCCGCATGGCCGATCGCGACGCCTTTCAGCTCATCTTCCACCCCGGCCTCTCCACCGCCGAGAAGGTCACGAACATCTCCGGCCGCGGCGTCGGCATGGACGTCGTCAAAACCAACATCGAGAAGATCGGCGGCACGGTCGAGATCAACTCCGAGCTGGGTAAAGGCACGACCCTTCGTATCAAGATCCCGCTTACGCTGGCAATTATCCCGGCCATCATGGTCGAGTCCGGCTCACAGCGCTTCGCCATCCCCCAGGTCAACCTCCAGGAGCTCGTCCGCCTCGATGGCGAAGAGGTCAAGACGAGCATCGAGACGATTCTCGGCACCCCCGTCTATCGCCTCCGCGGCCGCCTCCTGCCGCTCGTCCGCCTCTCGGAGGTGCTCGACCTGCCGGAACGCGACGACGATCAATCCCTCAACATCGTCGTCGTTCAGGCGGAGAACCGTCATTTCGGCCTCGTGGTCGACCGGGTCTTCGACACCCAGGAAATCGTTGTCAAGCCGCTCGGCGACCATCTGAAATCCGTCGCCGCGTTTGCCGGAGCCACGATCATGGGTGATGGACGCGTCGCCCTTATCCTCGACGTCATCGGTATTGCTGAGAAGGCCCGTATCTCCTCCAAGATCGCCGATGTCGCCGCCGAGGACGCGGTCGAGACCCGCGCCGCCGTCAGCGGCGACCGCCGCCGCCTGCTCGTCTTCGGCATGGGCGACTCCAACCGCGCCGCCATCGACCTCTCCACGGTCGGCCGCCTCGAAAAGCTGCCGCGCTCCATGGTCGAACACGCCGGCAACCGCGAGGTTGTCCAGTATCGCGACGATGTCATGGATCTGCTCCGGCTCGAGGATGTTCTCGGGTATCCGCCGACCCATGACGATGACGAACTCCTCCACGTGGTCGTCTACACGGTCAACGGCAAGAACCTCGGCCTCGTGGTCGGACGCATCCTCGACATCGTCGAGGAGGAAGTCCGCATCCAGGGCGGCCAGCGCGGCAATGGCATCATCGGCCGCGCCGTCATCCAGGGGCGCGTCACCGAAATGCTCGATGTCGACGGTATCGTCCGCCAGTTCGACCCCGAGTTCGCAGGCCACAACTAAGCTTCCCCATCCACCATGGCTCAGACTCAGCAATTCTGCACCTACCATCTCGCCGGTTACTTCTTCGGTATCGAGATTTCCAAAGTCCAGGAGGTCATCCGCAGCCAGGCCGTCACCCCGGTTCCTCTCGCCGACCGGGAAATCCGCGGCCTCATCAACCTGCGCGGCCAGATCATCACCACCATCGACCTGCGCCGCCGCATGTCGCTGCCGGATCGTGAGGCCGAGGACGA
>RFJS01000454.1 GCA_003694825.1 Verrucomicrobiota bacterium
CTCGGGAAAAAGCCCAATCCGCGCTGGTATGTGCCGTTCGTCTACATCTCCGTCGTCTGGGCGATCTCGATCCACACCGTCACGGCGTTTCTCTACTGCGGTCTGGGCGGGCGGCCGTTCTGGAACAGCGCGTTGCTGGCGCCGCGGTTTCTGGCCTCGGCCTTCGTCTCGGGGCCGGCCTTCATCGTCGTGGCGCTGTATATCCTGCGTCGGGTCGGCGGCGTGCCCATCGGACGGCGTCCCGTCGAGATTCTGACCAACATCATGCGGGTGACCATCCTCATCAACCTGCTCATGCTCGCCTCGGAGGTGTTCACCGAGTTCTACAGCGGCTCGGCGCACACCGCCTCCGCCCGCTACCTTTATTTCGGCCTGCATGGTGCCCATGCCCTCACGCCGTGGATCTGGACATCGGTGGCGGCGGGTGTCGCCGCGGCGGTGCTGCTGCTGCGGCCGCGTGTCTTCGACCACCCGCGGCAGCTGCTCCTCGCCTGCGTTCTCGCCTTCGTCGCGGTCTGGATCGAGAAGGGGATGGGGCTGATCATCCCGGGTTTCATCCCCTCGACGCTGCACGAAGTCGTCGAATACACCCCCAGCCTCGTCGAATGGCAGATCACGGCGGGCATCTGGGCTTTCGGTCTGCTCGTCTACACCGCCGCGCTGAAAATCGGCCTTCCGATCTTGCGCAGTCCGCGGGAATCCACTCCTGCTTGAGGCGGTTCAAAAGAAAAAACGCTCTTATGCTCCGTTGTGGAAAAACCGCCCAATCCGCCATCGCCGCGATGAGTTTCCTCGCG
The DNA here is from genome assembly GCA_003694825.1 of Verrucomicrobiota bacterium. GTDB lineage: Bacteria > Verrucomicrobiota > Verrucomicrobiia > Opitutales > Opitutaceae > J108. Next base: position 798 of record RFJS01000454.1, read on the forward strand.
GAGCGTTATGACGGGGGCAAGACCCGCTTCAGCTCCGAAGATATCGCCCGCACGAGAAATCTTCCGAAACCTCTTGTCGCCAAGCTGCTTACAACACTGTCGACGGCCGGATTGGTCAACGGGACCCGGGGGCCGGGCGGGGGCTACTGGCTGGCAAAGGATCCTGCCGAGATCACCCTGGCGGATATCGCCTCGCGCTTCGAGAAGGAGCAGGAGAGCGTGTTGTGCCCCTTCGGACCGGGTTGGTGTGGCAACGGCGATCCCTGCCCGCTGCACGACCAGCTCGTCGCCTTCGACGAGGAGTGGGATCACTTTTTGCGGAACACCACACTGGCGGTCTTTTCCAAAGCGTGACTTTTTTCGCTTGTCGGGCGTGCGGGGATGTCCATTCCCACACGCCCCTACGAAACCAGACCAGACCATGAAAAATCCGACGATCAAGACCCTCGTCGCCGCCACCTTTCTGCTTGGCGGCACGTTGCATAGCGCCATGGCGGCCACGGATACCGCGGCCGGCACCGACCCCGTCACGGACTTCTTCCGCGACGGCAAGGTCAACATCGACATCCGCGCCCGTTACGAGGGCGTGGATCAAACCGGGGTCCGCGACGCGGACGCCGTGACGCTCCGCACGCGGATCGGCTACACCACCGCCGATTTCAGCGGCATCAACGCGAGCATCGAGTTCGAGGACATCCGTGCCCTCGACGGCGATGCCTACAACCAGGCCGGCCTCAATCCCGGCGGCGCCGATCGGGCCATCGTGGCGGATCCGGTGGGCACCGAGGTCAACCGGGCGTGGATCGGCTACAATGCCGATGCGACCACTCTCAAGCTCGGTCGCCAGCGCATCGTCTACGACAACGCCCGCTTCGTCGGCGACGTCGGCTGGCGCCAGAACATGCAGACCTACGATGCCTTCACGATTCGCAACACCACCATCGATGGTCTCGTGCTCAACTACGCCTACATCGACCAGGTCAACCGCGTCCTCGGCCACGACCATCCCAACGGCGA
>RFJS01000455.1 GCA_003694825.1 Verrucomicrobiota bacterium
AATCGCGCTGTCCTCGAGGCGCCGCACGTTGATGAGCGGGCAATCCGGGTCGGCCTTGTCCAGGGCGATGAATATAAACTCCACCGCCGGCGCCCCGAAGCGCATGAGGATCCGCCGATACATCGCCGCCTGCACATGATACCGCCGATTCCAGACCTCCCGCGAAAAAGCGGCTGTTGAGGCATCGCGTGTCGTCTTCAGGTCGACGACTTGCCATACCTCTCGGCCCTTAACGCGCACGTAATCCATCCGGCCCTTGAGGAGGATCGGATACGGTTTATCGACGAGAGCAAAACAGCTTACCTCGGCCCGCCCGCCACGGAGCAGTGGGCCAGCGACAGGGTGCGTGCGCACCCGCCTCGCCAGGAGCTGCATCTCCGCCTTTTGGGCCGCCGTTATGACGGTCTCGCCGGCGTGCGCCTCATTCCAGGCCCGGCATTCCTTCGCGTTATTATTCCAGGGCTTCCCGTCCTCGCCGTAGGTGTCCGGCCGCACGGTATACGCACCGAGATGTTGAGGTTCGAGGATCGCCGTGTGTATAAGCGACCCCCATTGCATCGCTATAGTCGGAGGGGCGTGCTTCTTGCGATCTGCCAGCCACCGCGCATACCGCAGCGGCGAGGCGTGCAGCTTATCGAGCTGCGATTTCGACACGCCCGGTGCCGCCTGGTAAACATCCATCGGCAGGCATTGCCACGCGCCAACCACGTTCGGCTCAAACTTCCGCCGGATCTTCAGGGTAGGCCGCCCCTCGTCATCGAAATATCGCATCGCCTCGTGCCTCCGTGTCTCCGTGGTTAAATCTCCGCGTTTTTTCGCCTCGCTGCGGCGTGTAAGGGAGGGCGTCGCGTCTGGTTCATGCCGCTCCCCTTCCTGTCTCTCGCATCGCGACAGCCAGCCGGTTCGGGCTATACATGCCGCGGCGGACGGGGCGCACCCGATTATTGCGCGCCCACGTATAGAACGCCCGGCGCGACCGGTGGCCGGTATATTCCATCGCCTCGGCGACAGTGAGCAGTCGGCCGTAGGTCGGCCGTGGCAGCACCACCAGTTCAGCCACGCGCCTGGCAATGGCTTCGACGTCTTCGCGGTCCAGCTTCATCGTTTCCACCAGTCTGCGTCGTTGCGAGGTTCCGCGGCCGGCGGCTTCTGTGTACGCACAGCGTCGAGCCGCCTCTGCAGCTCGAGACATTCCCGCCGCCACCAATTCGCCATCGAGCCGAGCCGCGTTGCCGTCTCGCGCGACTTTCGCACATGAGCCGCCAGGACAGCGTAGACGCACAAAGCCCCTGCCGTCGCACTGCACAACGCAACCAGCAAAAAGGCCATGTCCTGATTCGCTGTATCAATCATCGGGGTGCCTCCTTCCTGGACTTTGCTGGTGCTTGCGCCTGACCGCGAAACTCCGCAGCCGCACGGAGATCCGCTTCGATCAGCGACCTGACATATCCCGACAGACTTCGGTGTTCGCTCGCGGCCCGTCGCTTCGCGGCGGCCAGTAGGTCGACGGGCATGTTTACGCCCTGCACCACTTGTTTGGACTCCATGCGCACGGAGGTTGCCTACCGTTGCCTACCGTCGCAAGCTATATCTTGCAAACAGTTGCAAGAATTTGCCCACAGGACACGTTTCTTTCTAACAGACCCCCCCACACACACACACCATAAAATGGCTCGAAGAAACGTCACACAGGGCATAAGCATGTCGCCCGAGTTGCGCGAAAGGGTTGCAGAGCGCGCGTCACGCCTCGGACTCTCCGTCAGCGCTTACATCCAGACCCTCATCCGCAAGGATTTGTCGCGTGGGGGTCCTCTCACTCTTGGAGAGACCCCTGACCCGGCCTCCCACTTCCAGGCCATTCCAGCTGGCCCAACCCTTCGCCACACGGATCAATCCGTGCGGAGTGTCGTCGATAACGTCCCTTATGGAGAGCAAACATCCACACGAAAGGAGCCAAACTCCGGATGATCAGCACCACCGCGCCGGCAAGTCCATCGGTTACAAGCCATCCGTCTGGTATTATCGGCGGGCTGCCCGAGCCTCGCAGGACCCGGAAGCCCTCCGGGCGCTCTGCCTGCTCCTTTGCCGGGAGCTGGAGCTGCTCAAGAGCTGGGTACGCACCGCACTGGGTGTCGTCCCACCCAAATGGTGCGTGTTGCCCGAGGAAAAGAGAGACAAGGGGTGGGAGTAGCCCCATAGTCCTGCTGGTGGCCGCAGTCGCAGCCTTGTGTGTCACTCCTGTCGAAACCGAAGGGGCTCATAGCAGGGCAACCGCTGATTACATCCAGGCCAACGCCCGGCAACTCGACGGCAAGCGCACCAGCATCCAGATCGCTCGGGTCGAGCCCGGGCGGCTCGAGGGTGACGTCCAATGGTTCACTGCCTGGACCTACTCCGACGAAGGTTGGGGCGGCTCGATACCGGTCATCGTTCCGGCCGACCGTGCCGACAGCTTCCTGCGCAAATTCGGCACGCAAACCGAATGGGTCGGCCTCTCCGACCGCGTCAAAACCAAGCGGCTCGACGCCACCGTGCGCCCCACCAAAGCCGGTCACGTCGTCCTCGACACCCGCGACCGCTTCCGCCCGGCGCCATCGCCCGTCATCCGGCCGCAATACGCCGCCACCATCCGCACCTGGACCGCCGCCGACGGTCGCACCCTCGAGGCGGAATACCTCGGGCACGACGCGCAAACCGTCACCCTGCGCCGAGCTGCCGACAGCCGCACCTTCACCGTGCCGCGCGCGGATCTCAGCGCCGCCGACAACGCCTGGCTCGACGCCCAGCAACCCTGATCCGCATCGGACCTCCGCGGACGTCCGGTCCTACGGCCGCAGGGCCGCGATCCGAGCCGCCTCCGCGCGCGTCATCAGTCCGCGGTAACGCTGGTGCAGCAAATAGGTCCGGCCCTCATGGCCGAGCACCTGGCTCACCCGCCCCACATCCTGCCAGAGCGCCAGCATCACCGTTGCCGCCGTGTGCCGCAGCACATCCGGCGCCCAGTGCCCCAGCACCCGCCGCGCCCGCAACATCGCCTGCCGCACGGCAAAGGGGCACACCCGTCCGCTCACCGGCGCGTCCTCCAACCACGCCCACAGCCCCTCCAACGGACGCTCGATCACCCGTGCCTTCCCGGTCTTGCTCACCGCCG
>RFJS01000066.1 GCA_003694825.1 Verrucomicrobiota bacterium
CGGACACGTGAACAATGAGTTCTGTATCGTAACGTTTGAGAACCCTTGCCGCAGCGGGTTGGCAAGCGGGGTGAATCAGGCGTTAGAGCACGGGGCGGTTTGTCGGCTGGGGCGAACGGGTTTCACTGGGGAAATGTCGCCGAAGAGTCATGAAAAGCCCACCGGTCGCCATGGTGGGGTGATCGCTTGCGTGGTGATGGCGGTGCTGGCGGCCGCCGTGATCGCGACGCGTCGTGGCGAGGCCACGACGGGAGCGCCGGTCTTCGTGCAGCGGGATGGTGTCGAGGCGGGCGTCGTGCTGGCCGGGTCCGGGGACGTCGCGCCGCTGCTCGTGGACGAGGCCGACTGGCCGGGGGTGGTGCGGGCTGCGGGCGATTTGCAGAAGGATTTTCAGCGGGTGACGGGTGTGCTGCCGGAGTGGTTGGGGAAGGCGGACTCGTTCGAGGGGAATGTGCCGGTGGTGATCGTCGCGGACACGGTCGGCCGCAGCGCGTTGATCGACCGGCTCGTGCGCGAGGGGAAGCTCGATGTGGCGGCGATCGCGGGGCGTTGGGAGGCGTTTCTCATCACTGTGGTGGAGGAGCCGTTTTCCGGGGTGGAGCGGGCGCTCGTCATCGCCGGAAGCGACCGGCGGGGAACGATCTACGGCATCTATGAGCTTTCGGAGCAGATCGGCGTCTCGCCGTGGTATTGGTGGGCGGATGTGCCGCCGCGACGGGCCGGGATCCTGACGGTCCCGGCGAACACGCGTGTCGTCGAGGCGCCGAAAGTCCGTTACCGCGGAATCTTTATCAACGACGAGGCGCCCGCCTTTGCCAACTGGGCGGCCGAGAAGTTCGGTGGCGCCAATCATGAGCTCTATGCGCACGTCTTCGAACTGATCTTGCGATTGCGTGGCAACTATCTCTGGCCGGCCATGTGGAAGCCGCGGGCTTTCTTCGACGATGATCCGGAGAACGGCCGGCTGGCCGACGCCTACGGTGTCGTCATCGGCACATCGCATCACGAGCCCATGCTCCGGGCGCATGCGGAGTGGGATCGCTATGGCGAGGGACCGTGGGACTACACGACCAACGCGCAACGGCTTCGGTCTTTCTGGCGCGGCGGCATCGAACGGGCGCGCGACTGGGAGACGTTGATCACGGTGGGCATGCGTGGGGACGGAGACGAAGCGATGTCCGAGGAAACCAACATCGCGCTGCTCGAGCGTATCGTGGCCGACCAGCGGCAGATCATCGCCGAGGTCATGGGCCGTCCGGCCGAGACGATCCCGCAGATCTGGGCGCTCTACAAGGAGGTGCAGGGCTACTACGAGCGCGGCATGCGGGTGCCCGAGGATGTCACTTTGCTTTGGGCTGACGACAATTGGGGCAACATCCGGAGGCTCCCGCTGCCAGAGGAACGTCGGCGCAGTGGCGGCGCCGGGGTTTACTATCACTTCGACTACGTGGGTGGCCCGCGCAACTACAAATGGATCAATGTCACCCCGATCGCCAAGGTCTGGGAGCAGATGAATCTCGCCTGGCACTACGGCGCGGACCGCATGTGGATCGTCAATGTAGGTGACATCAAGCCCATGGAGGTCCCGCTCGAGTTTTTCCTGTCCCTGGCGTGGAATCCGGATCGCTGGCCCTACGCGCGTCTCGGCGCGTATTCCGAAGCATGGGCGGCGCGGCAATTCGGGCGCGAACACGCCGCCGAGGTGGCGGCACTGACCAACGGCTACAGCAAGCTCAACCGTCACCGCACCCCGGAGCTCCTCGCGCCCGACACCTACAGCCTTGTCAACTACCGGGAGTCCGAACGGATCCTCGAGGCATGGCGGGATCTCGCGGCCCGGGCCGAGGCGCTCGATGCCGCCATCGCGCCGGAATATCGGCCGGCTTTGTATTAACTCGTTGTCTACCCGGTGCTGGCCAGTGCGAATGTCCGCGAGCTGCACGCCGCAGCGGGGCGCAATGCCCTTTACGTCCGACAGGGACGGGCGGCGGCGCAGGCTGAAGCCGATCGGGTGCGTGCGTTGTTGGCGCGGGATGCGGCGTTGGCCCGCGGCTACCACACGCTTCTGGGTGGCAAGTGGAATCACATGATGTCCGAGACAAAGTTCGGTTACCGCATTTGGCAGACGCCGCCGATCGAAGCGGCGCCGCCAGTGGCCGATGTGCGGCCATCGCCGGGGGCTGATCCGGGGCTCGCCATCGAGGGCAGCGAGATGGGATGGCCGATGTGGGGGGCGCCAACGCCGGTTCTGCCCCCGCTCGATTTTTTCGGTGAACCTTCGCGATGGATCGAAGTGTTCAATCGTGGGATGAGGCCTTTCATGTATTCGGTAGTCAGTGACAGACCCTGGCTGCGCATCACCCCGTCCCGGGGTACGGTCGAAGTACAGCAGCGGTTCGAGATCATGGCAGACTGGAGCCATGTCCCGGCAGGAGAGACGCGGGCGATGGTGCGCATCGAGACCGACGCGGGTCGGGCGTTTGTTGTCGAGTTGCCGGTGGTGAACCGGAGAGCCGAGGTGGCGTCGCGCCCGGGGCTCTTTGTCGAAGGCGACGGGCATGTCTCGATCGAGGCGCCACACTTTACGCGGGCGGTGAATGGAGGAGGTGTTCGCTGGGAGGTCCTGCCGGATCATGGGCGCGGGCTCGGCGGGGTCATGCCGGTGCCGGTCACGGCGGCGGAGGTGCAGCCGGGACCTGGGACACCGCATCTCGAATACGATTTGCACCTGTTCACAGCCGGCGAGGTGCGGATGGAGCTGCATTTTGCTCCGTCACTCGATTTTCAGGGTGGCGAAGGATTGCGTTTTGCCGTGAGCCTCGACGACGAGGCTCCACGAATCCTGAAACTGGGCACAGGAGAGACGCTTCAGACGTGGGAGCAGTCTGTGGCGGCAAGTGTGCGCAAGGTCGTTTCGCGCCATGTCGTTGGCGCACCCGGGGTGCACACGCTGAAGTTCTGGATGGTGACACCGGGCGTGGTCCTGCAGAAGATCGTCGTCGACGCCGGCGGTGTGCGCCCAAGCTATCTCGGGCCGCCCGAGAGCCGGCGTATCGACGATTAGCGATCAGCAGCGGACCGGCGCCGGCGGGGGTGTGCCGGGCGGCAGGGGCTGGAGTAGCCGGAGATTATCGCGGGTCGCTGGGGGATCCCGGCGCGAGTGCATAGGGTCCGACGACCGCGCCGGTGAAGTGCATGCCGCCGCCGGCGGCCTGGACGGTGATCGGGTAGGCGTCGACGTCGTCGAGAAGA
>RFJS01000456.1 GCA_003694825.1 Verrucomicrobiota bacterium
ACCATCTAAAACGTGAAAATCATCGTCGATTTTTCCGAACTCAGACCCGGAGGAGAAACGGGCGGGGTAAAGCCCTTCCTGTTCGCATTGCTCAAGCGCCTGAGAACACGTTTCGAAACCCCACCGAAATTCATCTTCCTGACCAACAGCGCAACCCACGACGAAGTGCTGCACGACCTCGCCGCTCCCTCAGACGAACTGATCTGCGTGCGGCGTTCTCACGATGCGCCCCTTCCTGCCGCCAGTGCTTTCGCGCCGGTCGAGCGGATCATGATCCCGGTCGAACCGGACCTTCCGATCCAGGTCCAGGCCGATGTCTTCTACGCCCCCTTCGGGACGGTCGATCATGCCGGCCCGGGAGTTCCGATCGTCTCTTTCGTAGCCGACCTTCTTCATCGCGACTACCCGGCCACCCTGCCTCCCAGTGGCATCGCCCACCGAGAAAAGACCTTCGCGGCCGCCGTCGAACGCTCCGTGTTTTTCCAATGCAACAGCAGGCACGTGATCGATCGACTTCACGCCGAATATGGCGTTCCCCGCGATCGTGCCTTCCATACCTATAACCTGATCCATCATCGCCTCGCCGACGATACGGAAGCAGCCCTCCCTTCAGACCTGCCCGACGGCCCGTTTTTCTTCTATCCGGCCAACGCATGGCTTCACAAAAATCACGACACGCTTCTCACCGCCTATCGGCACTACAAGGCAGCCACAGGGAGCAAAGCCTGGCCGCTCGTCATGACTGGGCACGACGACGACAGCATGGGCGAGCGGTTGGAGACAGCTGCCGCGCTCGGCCTCGAAGATTCTGTCATCTACCTCGGATTTCTCGAGGAGCGATCGCTCTGCGAAGTCTGGCGAAGAGCCTCGGCTCTCATCTTTCCCTCGTTACACGAAGGTTTCGGAATTCCGCTTATCGAAGCCATGCACTTTGCAGTGCCCATCCTGGCCTCAAACATCTGTTCGCTGCCGGAAGTCGCCGGCGATGCTGCGATCTACTTCGACCCCAGAAAACCGCTCGAAATCGCCGAAGCCATGCGGCGCGTTTCCAGTGACGACAGGCTGCGCGAGAGACTGATCGAAAAGGGCAGTCTGCGGCTCCGTGAATTGGAACGGGAGGATTTCGTCCGACCGCTGGCTCAAGCCCTGGAAACGGCTTCACAGCTCTGGCCCGTTCCGACAGTGGCCGGCATCGCGCTCGATGGGTGGGTCAGCTCAAAACTCTGCGTCGGGCTTCCGGAATCCGCGCGGCATGGTGGCAAACTGACCATGGCCTTTGTCGATGGCACCCCGGAGGCACACCTGTCTCTCTACGCATTCGGCATGCCTCTCGGATCCTTCGCTAATCGCGACCTCTTCGGACGGGAGATAACCATCGAAATACCGCCTGGCGTGAAAGCCGTCAGCGCCAAGACGCACAACGGCAGAAACCTCAGCCCTCAAGATCCTCGAATCCATTCCATCCGCCTGTGTTCTATCGACTTTGAGCCCACAGGCACGGGAGAAAAGATTCGCTTGGTCGAAATCAAACAATGAATCCTGTCGACTTTTCGATCATCGTCCCCTCCTACAACCAGGGCCGCTATATCAAGGCCACGATCGACAGTATCCTCTCCCAGGAAGGAGCTTCTCTTGAAGTCATCGTTTTCGATGGAGGCAGCAACGATGAAACCATCGAAGCACTGCATACTTTCGATGCCGACAAGCGTGTCACCTGGGTCTCGGAACCCGATCTCGGACAGACGCATGCCATCAATAAAGGACTGCGTCGAGCACAGGGCAGCATCCTCGCCTACCTCAACTCCGATGACGTCTATCTCCCCGACGCCCTCAAGACTGTCAGGCAGGCGTTTGAGAACCGGCCTGATGCCATGTTCATCTACGGCGATGCCTATCATATTTCGGAGACCGGCGACATTATCGATCCCTACCCCACCGAACCCTGGGACTACAGTCGCCTCCAGCAAACCTGCTTCCTGTGCCAGCCTGCCGTATTCTGGCGGCGTGAAGCGCTTTCGACAGTCGGATATTTCGACGACACCCTCCATTACGCTATGGACTACGAGTACTGGCTTCGGGCCGGCTCAAAGGTGACGTTTCACTATATCGAGGGGTGCTTCCTCGCCGGCTCTCGCCTTCACCCTGAAACGAAAACATTGAGTCAGCGTGTGCCCGTCCACCGCGAATGCCTTGAGGTTCTGCTGCGGCACGGAGCGCCGGAAGAATCATGCATCCGCTGGCTGGGCCATCTCGCGCACCACGAAGCCTCAGCTCAACTTTCGTCCACCAATCCCCTCGCGCCGATCCTCCCAATCGATCTTGCATTCGTGCAAAGCATGCTGAGAAATGCGTGTAACCTCGGCATCCTTCCAGATGCCGCCACGCTTCGCGACCTGCTCGAAATCATGGAAAACCACACCCATCGTCTCGACCCATGCGAGTCGCCTTCGACGTAGCCCAGACTTGCACCCAGAAAGCAGGATGTGGCTATTACGCCGACTCGCTTGCCCAGGCGCTGGCCGAAACCGCCGATATCGAACGCCTCATCCTGCTCCATCACTTTGGCAGTTGGATCAACTTCGAGACCGCGGCGGGAACCGCCATTGAATCTGAACGGGTTTCCGCACCATTCAAAGGGCTTTCCCACGAAGCCGGAAGGGACGCCTGGAAGGCCATTCAACAAGGAACCCGCGAATTTCCCGAATCCCCCCAAATCGTCCACAGCTGCTCCTATCGAGCACCTCGGACACCTGGCATTCCGCTCGTCTTCACTGTCCACGACGTCTGTTTCTGGACGCACCCGGAATTTACTACCGAGGCGAACCGCATCGAGTGTCAGACGGGCCTGCTCGACGCATTGAAGCACGCCACTGGTTTCATTTTCGTTTCAAAACACGCGCGCGATGAATTCGAAAAAGTAACCGGAGGCTGGCTCGCGCACACCGGCCGTCCCTGGACAGTTATTCACTCCGCACCGCGCCGTTTCCCCGAAACCAACCATTCTCCCGCAAACATACCCGAACGTTACTGGCTCGCTGTCGGCTCCGTTGAACCGAGGAAAAACTACGAGGCAATCCTCGATGCCCATGAGATCTATTGCCGTGCCGTCGACCAACCCGCTCCACTGCTGATTGCTGGTTCCAGAGGTTGGCTTTCCGACGATATTCACCGCCGCATCGCCGCCCTTCCAGACACTCAGGTACGTTATCTCGGCTTTGTCTCGGACGAGGATCTCGGCTATCTCTATCGCCATAGCCTCGGTTGCCTTTTCCCATCCTGGTATGAAGGTTTCGGCCTGCCTGTCATCGAAGCCATGGCCAATGGCTGCCCGGTCATCTGCAGTGACCGTGCGAGCATCCCCGAGGTCGCCGGAGACGCTGCCCTCTACATCGACCCGGCGGATCCACGCTCGATCAGCGACGCAATGGCTCAGATTCACTCAAGGCCCGATCTCTATTCGAATCTGAGACAGAAAGGATTAAACCGATCTCAGGCGTTCACCTGGGCCAAAACCGCTCAAAAAACGGCGGCATTTTACCAGACAGTCGTTCGCGCCTATCGGGACATCCGACGCTCCGACGATTGATCCTTTTCAACAAACGCGCAAAACCAACATGACCGACCGCGAATACCTTCTGCTCTGCTACCAGGCCGTCCTTGATCGCGAACCGGCCGAAAGCGAACTGCAAACCTGGTTCGAGGCCATTCGAGACGACTCTCTCACCCGTGAGGAAATCCTCAAAAGATTTGTGGAGTCCGATGAGTTCAAAGCCAAAAGCACCGCAAGAGAACCATGGCCGCCCGGACACTTTTTCTCCGCCATCCCGTCCCGAGAGGACCGCGAAAACCACATCCATCCATCGAATGTCACCGTCATTCCCGGTGTCGACCTGAATGAGGCCACCCAGGAAAACCTCTTTTCTCATTTTCTGAATTATTACCGTGATTGCCCCTGGCACGAATCGCGCGCGCAAGAATCGAACCATCGCTATTCGCCCGAAAACTTTTCGTTCCCATTCTCCGACGCGTGGATACTGCACTGTTTTCTGCGCAAGTTCCGACCTCGCCGCGTCATCGAAATCGGGTCTGGTCACTCATCAGCCGCCCTGCTCGATACCATCGACACATTCTTCGAACACTCACCTGATTGCCTGTTCATCGAACCCTACCCGGAGTTGCTCCATTCGCTGCTCCGACCTGCCGACAAACAATATCGCATCCTCGCGAAACGACTTCAGGACGTCCCAGTCGACACCTTCACCAGCCTCGAGGAAAACGACATCCTGTTTATCGACTCCACCCACGTCTCGAAACTCGACAGCGATGTCAACTTCGCC
>RFJS01000457.1 GCA_003694825.1 Verrucomicrobiota bacterium
CAACATCGCCGGCGTCTCCGAAGCCGCGCAAAGCTCCACCGAAGCCGCCGCCACCGCGGAGCAGTCCGCCGCCGAGCTCAACCGCCTCTCGGAAGAACTCCTCGCCGTAGTAAACCGCTTCCGGTTCTCGGACAGCGCGGCCGCCGCCCCCGTGCCCTCGACCGCCATCCTTCCGGATGGCCCCGCCCCCGAGAGCATGCCCATCATCACCGGCCGCGCCCGGCAGACCGCCGCCCGAAGCTAAGCGTGGGGGCAGGCATCCTGCCTGCCCCCCACCTGTCACGGCTCGCCGTCCGCATCCCAGCCAGCCGACGGGACATCATAAACCTCCACGAGCACCTCGCCTTCCGCGCCGGATCGGCTCTTCACCTCGATGGTATACGCGCCGGGCTTGAGGGACCAGACGCGAGCCAGATCGCCACTCGATGGATCCACAGGAAAGGCCCCGACCTTCTCCGCCACCACCTTCGGATCCTTCCAGGGAAAATACACCGCAATCTCATACGGCGGCACGACCGGCTCGCCCTTCGCATCCCGAAGGTCCAATTCCGGATCCGGCAATGGCTGCTCCACACCGAACTCCGCCAGCCCGGGACCAACGACCCGGATCAGGACCAACTCTTCCTCAGAGAACCCCGGGCCGTCGCCCCTCGGCCTGACCACAAAACCCACCACCGTCGGGGGCACGTCGTCGCCCACCCACAAGCGTGTCGACGTATTCAACAAGCTCGATCCGCAATCGGCATCGATCACCTCGAGCGTCACCGCCCTCTCCACCCCGCCCTCGCCGGGCGCCTCACGCACGACCGCGTGACAATGAATCGCTCCCCTCGCATCCATTCGGCCCAGCGAAATCACATTTCCATGCTCCGGGCGCGCCTCACCATCGATCCACCACTCCGCCATGCCAAACCCGGGGAAAGACTTCGGCGGCATCGCCTGCAGTGTCACCTCCGTCCCCACCGGAACCACCACGATCGGCTCGACCTCCGGCACCAGGCTCTCCACCACCGGCGCCAGCGTCACCACCATCTCCGCCCGCGGCCGCCGATCCACCGTTTCTCCTCGAGCCGCGGCGATGAACCCGGCGAACAAAACCACACCGAACACCGGCGCCCACCGCCGGGCCCGGCCATCAAAACAAGCGATCCATTCTTTCATCTCTCGTTATCCTCACAATACCAATTCCCCCTCTCTTCGTATCCACATTTCACCTTTATGTAAAGCCTGGCCTCCTCCGGCCGGCGAAGCGCCACTATCATTTCCACATCCGTTTGCCTGCCACCGACTCTTCGTCCATCCTTCATCACATCATGTTCCAGTCGATCAACCCCGCCACCGACGAAATCCTTGCCGAATACCCGGAAATGACCGCGGCCGACACCCGCCGCGTCCTTCGTCTCGCCACGGCAGCCTTCACCCATTGGAGCCGCACCGACTTCGCCGAGCGCTCCGCCCTGCTCAACAGCGTCGCCGAACACCTTCGCTCCGACCCGGATCCGCTCGCCCGCCTCGCCACCCTCGAGATGGGTAAGACCATCACCGAAGCCCGCGCCGAAATCACCAAATGCGCGTGGGTCTGTGAACACTACGGCAGCCATGCCGAGGCTTTCCTCGCCGACGAAACCGTCGATCTCGGCGACGGCCGCCGCGCCCGCATCGCCCACCGCCCCCTCGGCCCGCTCCTGGCCATCATGCCGTGGAACTTCCCCTTCTGGCAGGTCTTTCGCGCCGCCGTGCCCGCCCTGATGGCGGGCAACGTCGTCGTCCTCAAACACGCCGCCAACGTCACCGGCTGCGCCCTCGCCATCGAGGCACTCTTCCGCCGCTGCGGCTTCCCCGAGGGGGTCTTCAGCGTCCTCCGGCTCCCCGGCTCGGCCATGCGCCGCATCATCCGCAGCCGCTCCATCGCCGCCGTCACCCTCACCGGCAGCACCGAGGCCGGCCGCAAAGTCGCCTCCGCCGCCGGCGCCGCCCTCAAGAAGACCGTTCTCGAGCTCGGCGGCAGCGACCCCTACCTCGTCCTCGAGGACGCCGATCTCGACCTCGCCGCCCGCACCTGCGCCCGCGCCCGCATGATCAACGCCGGCCAGAGCTGCATCGCCGCCAAGCGTTTCATCGTCGTCGAATCCATCCGCAAAGCCTTCGAACAGCGCCTCGTCGCCGAAATGGAGCGCTACACCACCGGCGACCCGCTCCTCGAATCCACCCGACTCGCTCCCCTCGCCCGCCGCGACCTTCGCGCCGAACTCCACCGCCAGGTCCGCGCCTCCCTCGACGCCGGCGCCCGTCTCCTGCTCGGCGGCAACCCGCCGCCCGACGACACCCCCGGCGCCTTCTACCCCGCCACCGTCCTCACCGACGTGCGGCCGGGCATGCCGGCCTTCGACGAGGAAACCTTCGGCCCCGTCGCCGCCATCATCGCCGCCCGCAATGAAAAAGAGGCCATCCGCCTCGCCAACCGCACCACCTTCGGCCTCGGCTCCGCCGTCTTCACCCGCGACCTCGAGCGCGGCACCCGCATCGCCCGCGACGAACTCCTCTCCGGTGGCTCCGCCGTCAACACGTTCGTCCAGTCCGACCCCCGCCTGCCCTTCGGCGGCATCCGCGACAGCGGCTACGGCCGCGAACTCGGCCCGATCGGCATCCGCGAATTCGTCAACACCAAGACGATTCTCCTCGGCTGAGCCCCGCGCCCCCGCCCAGCCTCTTCCGCGACAGACCCGCGGGCGGGCGGCGCCGTCCATCCTCCTCAACCCCTTCGCCCGCCCCTCCCGGCCGAGGCGAACCGGCTCGCTTCACGCCCACCGGCCGCTCGCCCCAAACCTCCGGTTTTCCCTGAAATCCACCCGCCCGCGTGCTTCCGACTTTGCCCGCCTCCGCCCGGTTCGCATGCTCCCGAGCGTGCCGGAAATCCCCCTTCACTTCCTCGACTGGAGCCAGCCGCTCCTCCCTCAGGCCGTCCAGTTCCTCGCGCGCGACTGGAGCGGAGACGGCCCGCTCGACCTCTCCGGACTCGCCGTCATCGTCGCCACCCGCCAGTCCGGACGCCGTCTCCGCGAAGCCCTCGCCGCCCATGCCGCCCGCCACGGTCAGGCCGTCTTCCCCCCCGAAGTCCTCCTGCCGGAATCGCTCATCACAATCGACCGCCACGCTTCCGGCATCGCCAGCCGTCACGAGAGCCTCTTCGCGTGGATCGACCTGCTCCTCGAGATCGACCTCGCGGCCTTTGCCGACGTCTTCCCCGTCCCGCCCATCGAACGCAACATCGTCTGGGCCGGGCGCCTCGCCCGCCAGTTCCTCGACCTCCAGCGCGAACTCGCCGAAGCCGGCCTGCGCATCGGCGACGTCCCTCGCCGCGCTGGCGAGCCCTTCCCCGAAGCCGCCCGCTGGGCCCAGCTCGCCCGCCTCGAGCGCCTCTACGATCAGAAACTCGCCAGCTGCGGACTGCGCGATCGCCAGGCCGCCCGCATCGAAGCCGCCCGCAATCCCGAACCGCCCCCCGGCGTATCCAGAATCACCCTCCTCGCCACCCCGGACCCGCTGCCCCTCGCTCTCGAGGCGCTCGAGCGCCTTGCCGCGCGCCTCCCCGTCACCATCCTCGTCTTCGGCCCTTCCGACCCCGCCGGCCGCGAGCTTTTCGACGACTGGGGGCGCCCGCTTCCGGAAGCCTGGAACCGCCGTCCGGTGCCCTTCACCGACTTCGACAGCCAGGTCCACCTCTGCCCCGACCCCGCCGCTCAGGCCGAGCGCGTCGCCGCCATCGCCGGCAGCTACCCGGAGCCCGCCGACACCCTCGCCATCGGCCTGGCCGACACCGAGCTGAGCGCACCCGTGCGCAACGCCCTGCACCGCCTCCAGCCCGCCCTCGAAGCCCACGATCCCGAGGGCGTTCCCATGCGCCGCGAATCGCTCCACGCCCTCATCCAGGCGCTCCTCGATCTCCTCCGCGACCCCTCGTTCGACAACGCCATCCGCCTCGCCCGCTGCCCCGACATCCTCCACTGCCTGGCCCG
>RFJS01000458.1 GCA_003694825.1 Verrucomicrobiota bacterium
AGCCTGCCCTCGGGCAGGAGAGCCGCCCCGATATCGAATGGTGTCGCGGGCGGCTCGTTTTTTGTGCGCTTGCGCGAAATCGCGCGGAGTCCCTACGGTTGGCCGAGTCAGGTGAAATGACTGAAAGGTGTGTGTATGGACAAGCGTAAGGATGTGCCGCGAGCGATGACGACGGATGTGACGCCAGCGGATTGGCGCGGCCGGTTGCATGAAGTGATATTCGAGGCGGATACGCGGGCGGGAAAGGTGTTCGATATCGCGCTGTTGGCGTGTATCGGTTTGAGCGTCCTGGCGGTGTGCCTGGAGAGTGTGCGGGCTATACGGATTCAGTATGGCGCGGAGTTGCGGTGGGCCGAGTGGGTATTCACAACGTTGTTTGCTGTTGAATACATCCTGCGGCTCGTCTCGGTGCGACGGCCGTGGCGCTATGCCGTGAGCTTTTATGGGATCGTCGACCTGCTGGCGATTCTGCCCACCTACGCGAGTGTGTTTGTCGAAGGAACGCAGTCGTTGCTCGTGATCCGGGCCCTGCGCTTGTTGCGGGTGTTTCGTGTCTTGAAATTGGCGCAGTTCGTGACGGAGGCGCGGATGTTGCGGGCGGCGTTGTTGGCGAGTTCGCGCAAGATTCTGATCTTCCTCGGTGCGGTGCTGGTGGTGATGTTGATTGCGGGAGCGGCGATGTATCTGATCGAGGGCGAGGAAAATGGATTTACCAGTATTCCGCGCGGAATCTACTGGGCGGTCGTGACAATGACGACGGTCGGCTACGGCGATCTCACTCCACACACGGTGGCGGGGCAGGTGCTTTCATCGCTGCTGATGATCCTCGGCTACGGCATTATTGCCGTGCCGACGGGGATTGTGAGCGTGAGCATGGCGCAGACATTGCGCGATGCGACCCACACCCAGGCTTGTCCGGATTGCGGCCGCGATGGGCATGCGAATGACGCCGAGTTTTGCAAGTATTGCGGCGCGAAGCTTTACTGAACGGCGGCGGAGGCCGCAGCAGCGGGGCACTTCCCGGCTGGGGTGCCGTTTGCATGGATTGGCGGTGTCGGGGTGGGCTTTGCGGGTGCGGGCGGAAGAGGCTCGGCCGAGGTGCGGCGAAACGGGGCGCGATTGGACGCCGGGCGAAGCCTCGACTTAACAGATGAAGCCTCCGGCGTCTAAAACGGTCACCCCGATGGGCCGTAGGGGAGGGTCCTAAGCCCATTTGCTTACCTCCATACGTAAAAATTCGCGTCTGAAAGTGAGTGAGTGGGCTCAAAACGCGACGAGCAATCGTCGATGACTGAAGATGCTCCACAAGACTCGGTTGATTCCACCATTCAGCATGGCTGTTTCGAGGGCCGCACCATCGGTCAGGCAGTCTCCACCGCGGGAAGCGGCGAGGTTGGCGACCGGCTGGCTCGCTGCATGTGATGGCCTCGGTTTCAGCGGGTCTTCCAACGCCTCCCCTATCCAATACCAAAAGACCCTGTCATGAAACTCGGACTCAGAGGAAAAATCCTCCTCCCTGCACTCGGCGTGGTGGCCGTTGTTACGGCGATCACGACGGCGTTAAATTACAAGCTCAATCACGACACGATTGAATCGAACGTGCGCGAAGAAGTGAGCATGGTCGCTGAGCTCGTGGCGCACGAGCTCGAGGTTTGGCTCGATGATCGCGTCGGCGATGTTCGCGGATGGGCTTCCATTCACGAATACGTCCCCGCAGTGACTGAAGGCGACGAGGCCGCCGCCGGCGAATTTCGAGAAGTGGCCGAGCGTGTCGTCGAAGAGCGCGATGTCTACCTCTCGATCAATCTCATCAATGCGGAGGGTGACTACGTGGCGACCTCGGATCGGGGATCAGAGGGGATTTCGGTCAAGGACCGTGGCTATTTCCGCCGGGCAATGGCCGGGGAAACCGTCATTTCCGAGGTGATCACGGACCGGGCGACCGGCAAGCCGGCTTTCGTCGTGGCCGCGCCGGTGCGCGAGGATGGCGAGATCGTTGGTGTCGTCAGCGGCGTGGTCGATCTCGAGCAGTTCAGCGAGGTCAACGTCGAGTCGATCAAGCTCTTCGATTCCGGCTACGTCTACATCGTGGAGTCGAATGGCCGGGTCATCGCGCACCCGAACCACGAGCATGTATTGAAAATGAACTACCGCTCCAAATTTGACTGGGGCGAGGAACTGCTCACGACGAAGAAGGGATATCTCATCTACGAACTCGATGGACTGGATAAGATGGCCGGCGTGGCCCACGTGAAGGCGACCGGCTGGATCGTCGGAGCGACCGCGCCGCTCGACGAGCTGCTGGCCGGCGCGAGCCGCCTCGGGAATATCAATATCGCCCTTGGCGTCGGTTCACTGGTTTCCATCGCGCTCATCGTCACCTTTATCTTGCGACGCACGCTTCGGCCGCTCGATGAGGGGGTGGCCTTCTCTCGCCGCATCGCTGCGGGCGATCTGACCGCCGACATGCCGGTGCGGAGCGACGACGAGATCGGACAGCTCGCCCAGGCTATGAACACCATGGCGCGTGGTCTTCGGGATGCCATCGGCCGGATCGCCTAGAATGCGGAGGCGGTCAGCGGCGCATCGTCGGAACTGTCCGCCACCAGCGCGCAGGTGAGTTCGACAGCGGAAGAGACCTCGGCGCAGGCCAATGTGGTGGCCTCCGCAGCCGAGGAGGTCAGCGCGAATATCTCGACGGTGGCGGCCTCTGCCGAGGAGATGACCGCGACGATTCGGGAGATCGCCACTCAGACTTCGGAGGCGGCGCGAGTTGCCGGCCAGGCCTCGCAGGTTGCCGGGCGGACCAACGAGACTATCCGCAAGCTCGGCGAGTCGAGCACCGAGATCGGCAATGTCCTGAAGGTCATCACCTCGATCGCAGAGCAGACCAATCTGCTCGCGCTCAACGCCACCATCGAGGCGGCCCGTGCCGGTGACGCGGGCAAGGGGTTTGCCGTTGTCGCCGGCGAGGTGAAGGAGTTGGCCAAGCAGACGGCGAATGCCACTTCCGAAATCCGGGCTCGCATCGAGGCGATCCAGGGGGATAGCACCAGCGCGGTGGAGGCCATTGCCGAGATTGCCTCCGTTATCGAGCGGATCAATGAGATCCAGACAACCATCGCTTCGTCTGTTGAAGAGCAGGCGGCCACGATGAACGAGATTTCCTCGAACGCCACCGAGGTCTCCCGCGGTGGCAGCGAAATCGCGCAAAATATCGCCAGCGTTTCCGAGGCCTCCATGCAATCGACCGAGGCAGCCGCACGGACCGCCCAGGCTGCGGCGGAACTCTCGCAGCTGGCCCAGTCGCTCAAGGAGGTTGTCTCGCAATTCCGGCTTGAGGCCGGCGCCGCGGCGGCGGCCGAAACGGCTGGGACCGATGACGCTGCTCCGGCAAAACCGTCCGGCAAATGGTGGGCGAAATCAGCCTCCCGGGCCCGAGCTAGGAGCGCGGAAACGGCCGGCGCATCGACCAAAGCCTGACCCTTTTTCCTGGCAGCTCTGTCGCGACTCGGGGGCATCCATCTGCGCGGGGTGCACCCGAGTTTTTTTTCGCCCCCCACGTTTTGTCATTCGGAAACCCGGTGAACGGGAAGATGGCCGGAGCGTCGGACACGATTCCGGCGACCCGTGGCGCGCTTCACGTCACGCTTCGCATCACGGCAAAGTAGTGCAGAGCGCTTCCGGCGAGAACGAACAGATGCCAGACCGCGTGATGATACCGCAGCCCGTGCCACAAGTAGAAGACCACCCCGACGGTGTAGCAGATCCCGCCGCCGACGAGCAGCGTGAGGCCGGCGGTCGAAACATGCGCCAGCAGCGGTTTCAGCGCCACGAGAACCGCCCACCCAAGCGCCACATACAAGAGGCTCGATACGAGATTGAACCGGCCGGTGAAGGCGGCCTTGAAGCCGACACCGGCAATCGCCAGCGTCCACACGACGGCGAGCATCGACCATCCCCATGGCCCTCGCAGATTGACCAGCATGAAGGGGGTGTAGGTGCCGGCGATCAGCAAAAAGATCGCGGCATGATCACATGTCCGCAGCGCTTTTTTCCAGCGCCCCGAGGGGGCTGCATGATACGCCGTCGAGGCCGCGTAGAGTAGGACCAGCGTCGTCGTATACACGGCTACCGAAGTGATGACCCACGGATCGCCCGTTTCAGCCGTCCACATAATGCCAACGACGAGGCCGACGACGCTGAGCACCAGGCCGACCCCGTGCGTCAGGCAGTTTGCGATCTCCTCTCCTCTGGTCGTGCTCCCTTGCATGGCTCGCAGCTTCAGCGATGACGGATGCCGCGTGCGCCTTCCAGTGAAATGCGCGTCGCTCCGCTGCCTGCGGCATGTTGCAATCTGTTGGATTGTATAAGGCGGGGTTTGGATTATGCTCACCGGAGTTTTCAGCCGATGAAGGTGTGGGATGCTTCAGGCGCCCGTCCGCATTGCTGATCGAACCCGTTACCCCAGGAAAACGATGAAAAGATGTTTTCGCGACCTCCGCCTCGGCATGGCGGGCCTTCTGTTGCTCGTTGCTCCATTGGTACAGGCGACCACCGTCATTCCGCCGAGCTTCGAGGAGCTCGTCGCCCGTGCTGATCTCGTCGTCGATGGCGAGATCACCGCCGTCCGGTCCGAATTGAGCGAACGCCAGGGCCGTCCGGTCGTGCACACCTACATCACGGTCGAGGTTCTCGACGTCCTCAAAGGATCGGCCCCCGAGCCGCTCGAGTTGCGGATGCTTGGCGGGACGGTGGGCGATCTGACCATGAAGATCGACGGCGCTCCGGAGTTTCACGTCGGTGATC
Organism: Verrucomicrobiota bacterium; assembly: GCA_003694825.1. Lineage (GTDB taxonomy): Bacteria > Verrucomicrobiota > Verrucomicrobiia > Opitutales > Opitutaceae > J108. The sequence goes on from RFJS01000458.1 coordinate 4,810, forward strand.
GGGACATTCTCTTCATCGTCGGCAACGGACAACAGTTCTTCCCGCTGGTGGGCATCATGCATGGCCTCTACCGGATCGTCCCGCGTCCGGACGATGGCGCCGAAATCGTCTTGCGCACCAGCGGGGAGCCGCTGGCCCGACCCACCGATGTGCAACGACCGTTCGCGCATGCCACCGGCCCGACTGATCTTTCGCCCGCGCAGGCGCTTGCCGAGGCCATGACGGTCGACGCGTTCAAGCAGAGCATTCGAGAGGAGGTGCGCCGTGCCGCCGTTCAATAATCACCATCGTGGCGCGGGCAGGTTGCCGCTGATTCTCGCCTGGCTCGGACTGGCGGCGGGCGGAACGGTGTCCGCCTACGATCTGCAGGACAACCTCAGCTACTGGCCGGTGGGCAATGTCGAGTGGCAGCTCAACCTCATCGCCGACGGCGGCAACATCCCGAATCCGCCGCTGCAGGATGGCAGTACGAGCTGGGACGACGCTTTCATGGTGGCGATCGACGCCTACAACGCGATCATCCCGGACGACGTCCTGACCCTCAGCGCACAGAAAAACTCCGGCATCGCCGCCGGAGAGCATGACGGGGTCAACAACGTGTCTTTCGCCTCTTCGGTCTACGGTGACGCGTGGGGGGACAGCACCCTCGGCATCTCGATCTCGATCTGGAGTGGCAACAGGCGGGTCGAAAACGACATTCTTTTCAACGCGACGAAGCAGTGGGACGCCTACACCGGCCCCCTTCAATCGCGCCATGATTTCCGCCGCGTGGCCCTGCATGAGCTCGGCCATTCGCTGGGGCTCGATTACCCGGACGAAGCCGGCCAGACCGTCACGGCGATCATGAACAGCCGGACCTCGGATGTCGATGCACTCGCCCAGGATGACATCGACGGCGTGCTCGCCGTTTATGGCGCTGTGCGCCCCCTCGTCATCACGAAGCAGCCCCGGTCCCAGACGGCTCCCTCGGGCAGCGAGGTCCGCTTCGAGGTGACGGTGGAAGGGTCGGAGCCGATCAGCTACGACTGGCAGCGCTCAACCAACGGCGGCGTCTCGTTTTCCTCTCTTGGGCTCGATTCCCCGGTTATCATTTTCTCGAGCGTTTCGCAGTTTTCCGACGGGCACCAATTCCGTGTCGTCGCGAGCAACCCGCAGACAGGCGACAGCGTCACCAGCGAAGTCGCCACGCTGACGGTCACGGATGGACCCGAGGCACCGGCCTTCACGGTACAGCCGCAGGACGCGACTGTCACGGCCGGAGAAGATGTGACCTTCACCGTGAGTGTATCGGGATCGCCGACACCGTCGCTGCAGTGGCAGGTCTCCACCGACGGCGGCGGGAGCTTCGCCGATCTCGCCGATACCGGCGGTGTTGCCGGCGCGACGAGCGCGACGCTGCAGATCAGCGCGGTCGATGCCGGCGTCAACGGCAACCGCTACCGCTGCGTGGCGACGAACAGCGCGGGCACTGCCACGAGCACGGCGGCCACGCTCACGGTCAGCGCCGGCGGCGAGGCGCCGGC
>RFJS01000459.1 GCA_003694825.1 Verrucomicrobiota bacterium
CGACATTCTTCCTGCGCCTGCCGTTCCGTCGCGCGGTTGGCCGCGATGCCGTGCCCACCGTGGTCGCGGGCGACATCATGGTCGGCCGCAAAGCGCTGGTCGTGGACGACCACGAGTTCAACCGCCAGATCATGACCGACCTGCTCGGCCGCATGGGAGCCACCGCGACGAGCGCCGCTGATATCGAATCGGCCAGGGACGCCTTCCTCAAGAACACGCCTGATGTGGTCTTCGTCGACTTCGAGCTGGCCGGCCAGGTCGGCGCTGATCTGGCGAAGTGGATACGAACGGAAGCGCCGACCGGGCGCGACGTGCCGATCGTGGCGACGACCGCGTTCGAGGTCGACGAAGTGCGCCGGCAGTGCGAAGAGGCAGGGATGGATGGCTTTCTGGCCAAGCCTGTCACGCACGTGAAGATCGCGGAAATCATGTCGCGCATCGAAGCGATCCGTGCCGGTGACGCGCCGCCGACGCCATGGACCGCCACCGAAGACCATTCAATGGCCAGCTCGATCGACCTGCTCGCCGGCGGCGACCCCGAAAAGCGGGCAAAACTCCTGCGTTCCCCCTGGAAAGTGCTTCTGGAGGAGACGGCCCAGGCGCTGCGGCACGCCAGGCGGGGCAATCTCACCGTATGCGGCAGCCACGCGCATCGGGCGGTCTCCGCCGCCGTGACACTCGATCTCCGTCCGATCGCCACGCTCGCGCGTGACCTCAACCTCGCCGCCAACGCGGGCGATCCGGAAAAGACCCTCGCGCTCGCCCGCAAGCTCCAGGAAGCCGTCCGCTCGGCCCATGATCAGGACACCGGGTAGACGGCATTGCCCCCGGTGCGCCGCACAAAGCCCTTTTGCACCGCAAAGACCATCAGCTCCCGCGAAGTGTGCATGCCGAGCTTGCGCATGATCTGCTTGCGGTGCCACTTGGCGGTGGCGACCGTCACCCCGAACGCCTCGGCCACCTGCTCATCCGACATGCCTGAACCAATCAACGTGAGCGCCTGGCACTCCCGCGGCGTGAGGTATTTCGGGAAAGCACGGGGATCTTCCCGCAAGGCGCGCCGCACGCGCATCACCGGCTCGGTAAAATAGTAGTTGCCGCCGCATACCGTGTCGATCGCGGCCCGGAGCGTCTCGACACTCTGCTCCGACTTGTCGATGAAACCATTCATCGACGACTCCATGATCCGGTGGACCATGTATTCATCGCAATAGGCGGACATGCCGAGGATCAGCGGCGGGTCCTCGAGGCGGCAGGCTTTCTCGGCAATGGCGAACCCATCGGTATCCGGGAGATCGATATCGAGAATCAGCAGATCAAAGGATTCCTTCGTCAATGCATCGAGCGCTTCGGCCCCCGTCCCGACAGCCATGATATTTTCATAGCCAAAGTCACTCTCGAGAACCTTCGCCAGAAGGTCTCTGAACATCCCCTGGTCCTCCACAATCAGCGCACGCACGGAGAGAAATTTGCAGAGGCAAAGCCGCGAGCGCAACCACCGATCCGCCCCTTCGTGCGACGGAAGCCCGGCAGCGTCCCGGCCCCGAAGGCCATGCTGACCGACGGGTCGCACTCCATCTCGAACGCCTCGAGCCCTGCCCGGCCTGCGCCCGCGGCGCAGATCCATTCCCGGCGAAACCATGATGGGGCATCGTTCGCCTCGCGCCAGATTTTGGCGTAGCCCTAAAAAACACGCACCACTCGCGGCTGTCTGGTTGGTGCCCGGGGTGGGGATCGAACCCACACTCCTTTAAGGGGAACCGGATTTTGAGTCCGGCGCGTCTGCCAATTCCGCCACCCGGGCCCGGAATCGATACGGCCAAAGCAACCCTTCGAAGGGCTCTGAGAAAAGGATAAAATGGACCCGGCGGACGACGGTGAAAAAAACTTTCCGGAATTTTGAACGCTCCCGATTGGAGAGCGTCTATCTCGTCGCGCTAGATGTTTAGGGTTTTGTTCTAGTTAGCGTTCTGGTTTGTAGTTTGATAAGTCGGAAAAGGCACCGTGGAGACACGGTGCCTTTTCTGTTGCCCGGCGATCGGCTTCGCACCGCCCCCGGTTGCGGCGCCGGCTCGGACCGCCCAGGCGGATCGGCGGCATCGCGATGGCGCCACGACGCCGGCACACGAAGGCCGAGCCCCGCCGCGCCCGCCGTGGGTCGGCGCGCGCCCGATTCCCCGGTTCAACCCGTCGCGGGCCGACGTTCTTCTCTTTGCGCGGAACGCGGCCGATCCGCCAAAGGGCGCCACCGGGCGCCACCGCGGAAAACTTTTTTCCAGAAAAGTTGAACGCAATTGAGCCGCCCTCGTCTTTCTCGTCGGGGTTAGTTTAATTCATAGACAGTTCTCTATCTGGTTCGTAGTTTGATAAGTCGGAAGGGGCACCGTGCGCAGCGCGGTGCCTTTTCTGTTGCCAGCGCGCCTCACGCCCGGTTTTGCCAGAGGGCCTATGCCCGACCTGCGCAGCTATTGTCGTCCTCCGGAGGTGGAGCCCGCGGAGATCCGCCTCGATCGCGAAGAATCGCACCACCTCGTGGCGGTCAACCGAGCCCGCGAGGGCGACACCGTCGTCGCCTTCGATGGTCTTGGGAGGGAATGGGTCTGCGAGTGTGTGGCCGCCGACAAGCGCGAGGCCGTGCTCAAGGTGCGCTTCGCCCAGAAGGCCCGTCCGCTGCCCTACCGGATCACGCTCGCTCAGGCCGTGCCCAAGGGGCGCTACATGGACGCGATCATCCGCAAGGCCACTGAGATCGGCGCCGCCGCCATCGTGCCACTGCTGAGCGAACGAACGGTCGTGCGGGTCGACGACGAAGAGGCCGGGAAGAAAAAGGAAAAATGGGTGACCGCGACGATCGAGGCCGCCAAGCAATGCGGAAACCCCTGGCTGCCCGAAATCGCCGAACCCGTTTCGGTCGAAACCTTCGTCGAGCGGCAGTCGGGGAACTACGACCTGAAACTGATCGCCAGCCTTCAGCCGGGCGCCCAGTCCTTGCGCGAGGTGCTGACCCGCTTCCGCAACGAACAGAAACGGGAGCCGGCAAACGTCGCCTGGATGATCGGCCCCGAGGGTGATTTCACGACCGCGGAGATGGCTGCCGCGCGCAACCACGGCTTCGAACCGATCTCGCTCGGCCCACTCGTGCTGCGCTGTGAGACCGCGGCCGTCTGCGCCCTGAGCGTGCTCAGCTACGAGCTGCAGAACGCCACCGCTTGAAGTCGGCGACAACCGGAGCGAGGTTTCCGGCGTGGCCGAGCCCCCGCCAGACCCAGCCTTCGGTCAGCCGACCGCCTCCTCCACAGTCCCCGGAACGCAGGCCGCGCGTCCGGTCGTGCTCTTCGATGCCGACTGCCGCTTGTGCCGCGCGACCGTCGCTTTCCTGATCCGGCATGAACGCGCTCCAAATCTGATGTTCTGTCCGTTGCAGTCACCCGCGGCCCGGCAGATCGCAGGGGACGGCCCAAACACCGCCGCACCCGAGGGCACACTGATCCTGGCCGACTCCGGGCGGCTCCGCGTGCGCTCCGACGCCGTGCTGGAAGCCGCCCGCCATCTGCGCGCGCCCTGGCGATGGGTTCGCCTCACGGCTGTGTTGCCCCGGCGCTGGCGAGACCGGCTCTACGGCTGGATCGCGCGCAACCGGATGCGCTGGTTCGGCCGGCCGAGCGCCGATGACCGCCTCGACGCGCTGATCAAACGCTTCCCCGCGCGCTTTCTGCCGGACCGATGATCCCGGCGCGGCCGCCGACCGCGCCGAAGCCGGCCGGCGAACACACGAGCGGGCTACGGTCCGCCAGACGCTACCAGGTGAGCAACCCGCCCGCAAACGTCAGCCCCGCGCCAACCGAACAGAAGACGATGCGATCGCCGGCGTTGAAAATCCCCTCCTCGGCACCCCACCCGAGTGCCATCGAGACCGACGCCGCCGAGGTGTTGCCGTATTTGCCGATCGTGACGACGAATCTCTCGTAGGGGATGCCCACACGCTTGCTGACGGCCCGAAGAATCCGCTCGTTGGCCTGGTGCGGCACCACCCAGGAGACATCCTCCGGCCGCAGCCGGTGCCGCTGGAGCGTACCCTCGATGATGCGGCCAAAGGCCATGACGGCCTGCTTGAAAACGGTCGGCCCGTCCATCTGCAGGTAGAACGGATCCGTGCCGCCCTGCTCGGTGGGGAGAGGCATCTTCGCGCCGCCACCGACCCGCTGGATGGCCTCGTAGTGGGCGGCGTCGCCGCTGAGGCTGAGGTGGTTGAGCCGGTGGCCGCCCTCATCGTCGGTCAGCACGGCGGCGCCGGCGCCGTCGCCAAAGAGAAAGGCGGTGGCAAAGTCGCGCGGGTTGGTGATGCGCGAGAGCAGCTCAGCGGTGACGACGATGAGTTTTTTCGCCGCGCCCGCCCGGATGAGCGAGCGGCCGACTTCCAGAGCATAGAGCCAGCCGGAGCAGGCAGCGTTCAGATCGAAGGCGAAGGCATTGCGCAATCCGAGGTGTTTGGCGAGCGCGCTGGCGGCACTTGGCACCGGTTGATCCGGGATGAGTGTGGCCATGATGATGCCGTCGATCTCAGACAGTCCGACGCCTGACATCGCCAGAGCGTGATTGACCGCGGTGGTGGCCAGGCTCGTCGCCGACTCACCCTCGGTGGCGTAGTAGCGCTGTCGGATGCCCGTGATCTTGACGATCTCCTCGTCGGTCTTGCCCGGAAAGGCTTTCAGGATCTCGGCGTTGGAGCGCACGTTGCGAGGCACCGCGTAGCCGATGCCGGCGACACAGACGGTTTCCTCGAGTTTGGGATCGAAACCGGCACTCACCGCAGGGCCGGACGCGGGCGCGGGATCCTCGGTCGACCGTTTCGGCGCGTTCGCGGCGAGGAAATGCTCGACGTCGTCGCCCGAGACACGTCCGCCGGGACCAGTGCCCTTGATCTGCGTGAGCGACGCCGGATCGTAGCCGGCCTCCCGGGCCAGCTTGATCGCCCGCGGCGTCCAGGCAAGGCGTGCCCCGGCTTCCGGCTTCACCGCCGGTGCAGGCGCGGGCGCGGGGGCAGGCGCGGGCTGCGGGGATGGAGTCGATGGAGACACCGGATCGGAAGGGCTCGCCGACGGCGCCTTTGGTTCGACAGGCAGGCCGGCATCAGCGCGGGAAGAGGCCGAGACCGGCGACTTGACCGCCACACTCGGCGACACGTCCCCGCCCTTGACTTCGAGGTGTTTCAGGGACGGATCTTCGGTCTCGACGCGAAGAAACGGCGAATCGACCGGGACGACGTCACCCGGGCGACAAAAGATCCGCACGACTTCGCCATCACACGGAGCCTCGAACTCGAACACGGACTTGTCGCTTTCGAATTCCGCGAGCTTGTCGCCTTTCGAGAAACGGGCCCCGGCGGCGATGTGCACGTCGAGCAACGTGAGCTCATTGACAGTGGCTCCCATCGAGGGAACCGGGATGTCGATCAAGTACCTGGACATCAGATAAATCGGAAAGCGAGATTCGCGAGAGCCCCGTCCGGGCAGCTTCCATGAAGCAAGAAGGCTGATGGTTTCACCGGCAGTTGAAAGGGGTCAATCCCGTAGCTGGAAACATCACGGGATGACGCGTGGCATGGCGCCGCGGCTTCCCGCTTTCTCCGGTGAACAAGCGATCGGCCCCGGCACGCGGAGACCGTGCAACGCCCCGGTCATCCTCCAGGCGCGACCGCGCGGTGCATGGCGTGGAGGGCGGCCCGCAGCCGCATCCTTCGCCCCCCGTCTCAAGCCTCTTTCCGCCGGCTCAACGCACCGCATCCCAGACGCGAAGGCACGCCTCGAGCAGGGCCTCGAGATCATCGACCGGCACCTGGTTGGGGCCGTCGGAGATGGCGTTTGCCGGATCCGGGTGGGTCTCGATGAACAGACCGCGCGCGCCGGCCGCGAGGGCGGCCCGGGCCAACGGCGCCACGAATTCACGCTGCCCGCTGCTCTTCCCGCCGCCTGCGCCCGGGAGCTGGACACTGTGCGTGGCGTCAAAGATGGTTGGATACCCAAGCGCGTTCATGATCGCGAAGCCCCGCATGTCGACGACGAGATTGTGGTAGCCGAAGGTGGTGCCGCGCTCGGTCTGCCAGATCTCCGCTGCCCCACTTTCGACGAGTTTGGCCACGACATGCTGCATGTCCGCCGGGGCCAGAAACTGGCCCTTCTTCACATTGACGATGCGGCCACTGCGCGCACAGGCCGCCAGGAGATCGGTCTGCCGACAGAGGAAGGCAGGGATCTGCAGGATGTCGACCGCCTCCGCGACCGCCGGCACCTGGGAGGATTCGTGCACGTCGGTGAGCACGGGAAAACCGTAGTCCTGGCGAATAGTCCGCAGGATGCGCAGCCCTTCCGTCATGCCGGTGCCGCGCGGACCGTGAATCGAGGTGCGGTTGGCCTTGTCGAAGGAACCCTTGAAGGCGATGTTCAGGCGAGGCTCGGCCGCCGCGATGGCCTTGAGCCGCTCGGCAACCGCTCGCGATATGGCCTCGCTCTCGAGCGAACATGGGCCGGCGATGAGCAGAAGGCGGTTTTCGTCAAAGAGCATGGCAGAGAATGGCGGGACGGCGGCGAGGGATCGGAACGAACCGGCACACGCGGCTCATGCCTCACTTTTGCGGATACAGGCCTCGATAAAGGCCTTGAAGAGCGGATGGGCGCGGTTCGGCTTTGATTGAAACTCGGGGTGAAACTGCACGCCGACGAACCACGGATGATCCGACAGTTCGACGATCTCCACGAGGTCGCGCTTCGGATTGCGACCGCTGACGACGAGCCCGGCCTTTTCGAGTGCCGGCAGGTGCTTGTTGTCCACTTCGTAGCGGTGCCGGTGCCGCTCGCGCACGGTGTCGACACCATAGGCCGCATGCGCCTTTGTCCCCGGAACGAGGGC
>RFJS01000460.1 GCA_003694825.1 Verrucomicrobiota bacterium
CCCGTGACATTGCGCACGGAATTGCCGCAGGCTTCGCGGGTCGTGATGCCCACCGCCGCAAGGCGGCGCATGATGGTGGGGGTGTTGTCGATGTGAATGAAGTGCAGCTGAAAGTCCTGCCGCGTGGTGATGTGGGCGATGCCGTCGGAATATTCCTCGGCCAGCTCGGCCATCACCTCGAGCTGCTCGGGCGTCATGCCGCCGTAGGGGATCTTGATGCGGAGCATGCCGGGGGCGTCCCACGCGGTGTTAACCCCCTTCGAGGGCTTTTCCGCGTAGGGAATCTTGCGGCTTTCAGTGCCGTCGTGGCGCTGGCCGTTGTCGTAGCGCTGGCCGTAAGCGCCGCGGCGCAGACGGGTTTCGGCGAAGACAATCTCGTCGATCTTTTCCTGCTTTCGAAGCTCGATCTCGGTCTCAAAAGTATCGATCTCTTCTGCAAGTTGTTGAGGTAGAGCACCATGAAGGTGTTCTTTCCAGAGGTCGCTGGTCGATTTCATGTTTGGGAAAAGTGGTGTGTGATGCGTGTTGAGAGCAGAGAAATCCGGGCCTGAGGCGAAACGAGCAGTTGCGAAGCGCGCCCAAATTCATCTACTTGGGTTTTAAATAGTAATTGTTTACTCAAGATGGCAAGTAATCACGCAACTCGAGTTTACGACTCGATCCTCGGCCTGCTTTCCAGCGAGGAGAATCCGACGCCGCTGGTGCGCCTCAACCGGGTTGTTCCCTTCAAGCACGCGACCGTCTACGCCAAGCTGGAGTGGTACAACCCCTTCGGTGCCGTCAAGGATCGGGTGGCCGCCAACCTCATCCGCGACGCCGAGGAGCGTGGCATCCTCGGTCCGGGCAAGAAACTTGTGGAGGCCACCTCGGGCAACACCGGCATCGGGCTCGCGATGATCGGCAATGCCCGGGGCTACGGGCTCGAGACGCCCCTGTCCATGGCCATCCCGGCGGAGAAGCGGACAACGTTGCGCTTTCTCGGGACGAATGTGGTCGAACTCGACGACTCCCTCTGCCCCGCACCCGGCGCGCCGGAAGGCGCCATCGCGAAGGCGCGCGACAAGGCGCAGTCCGATCCGAATTTCGTGGGCCTCGACCAATACAGCAACGAGGCCAACCCCGGCGGCCACTACCGCACCACCGGCCCCGAAATCTGGCGACAGACCGAAGGCAAGGTGACGCACTTCGTCGCTGGTCTGGGCACCTGCGGCACCATCACGGGAACGGGCCGTTTCCTCAAGGAGCAGAATCCGAACGTGAAGGTGCTCGGTGTCTATCCGGAGGACGGGCACGACATCCCCGGCGTGCGCAGCAAGCGCCAGCTCGGTCAGACCAAACTCCACTTCCCGGAAGAATACGACGGCGAGATCGAGGTCACCGACCGGGAGAGTTATGAACTCTGCCTGCGCCTCAACCGCGAAGAGAGCATCATCGCCGGCCCCAGCTCAGGCATGGCCCTCGCCGGCGCGCTCAAGATGATCCCGGATGAGCCCGGCGTGATCGCCGTGGTGATCTTCCCCGACAACATTTTCAAATACGCCTCCTCCATCTGCCGGCATTTCCCGGAGCTGGCGCCCGCGGCGAAGCCCGGGGCCGAGTCCGCCGCGCCGAGTCGCCACGAGCAGCTC
>RFJS01000461.1 GCA_003694825.1 Verrucomicrobiota bacterium
AAGCCGCACCCGGTTTTTCGCGGCCAGCCGCTCGCGCGCGAACCGGGCGAGATCCTCGCGGGTGACCGCATCGATGCGCCCGTCGTAGAACTCCGCGTCGTTGACCGGCAGCCCGTAGAGTGCGTTGAGCGCGGCGTGCGAACACCAGGAACCATTGCTCTGCAGCCCCATGCGGCGCGCCGCCTTCAGGCGCGTGCGGCAGCGGTCGAGCTCTTCGTCAGTCACCCGGCCGCGCCGCACCCGGTCGAGTTCCGCGGTGAACTCCTTCACCACCTCTCTGGCCCCGGCACTGTTCGTGCCCGCCTCGAGGTAGAACATGCCGTCCTCGAGTCCGATGACACGGCCGGACCGCACGAAATACGCCAGTCCCTTCTCTTCACGCACCCGCTCGAAAAGGTGGCTGGACATGCCGCTGAACAGCTCGTCGGCCACCTCCGATACGTAAAACTCGTCGTGCAGCAGCCCGGACATCGGGTAGGCCTCGTGGACAATGACTTGCTGGCGCTCGAGTGGCAGCACATGCCGGCCCACCTCCGCCGGGTAGGCCTGTGATCCATCGCGCGGCTCGGGGCGCCCGGCAGGCAGCTTCGTCAGCAGGCGCTTGAGCTTCGGCAACAAACGCTTCGGGAAATCGCCAGACACCGCGCACACCGTGTTGCCGGCACGCACGAGCTGCCGGTGCAGTCGCCGCAGGTCCGCGGCGCGGATCGCCTTGACGTCCTCGACGGTGCCGGAGGCCGGAATCGCGAAGGGATGCTCGCCGAAGAACAACCGGCGCAAACGCCGCCGGGCGTAGATGACGATGTCATCCTCGTCGTCGACGATGTCCGCGATTTGCCCTTCCCGCTCGAGGGCGACCGATTCGGCGGTGAAGGCGGGATGCAGCATCGCTTCCTCGAGCAGATCGATCGCCAGATCCAGATCGTCCGGCAGCACTTCGGCGTAGATGCCGAAGCTGTTGTTTCCCGAAAACTGCGAGAAGCTCCCGCCCGCGCTCTCGATGGCCGAGGCCACCTCCGCCGCCGACCGGCTGCGGGTGTCGCGCGTCATGAGGCTGGCCAGCATCGAGGTGGCCCCGCGCCGTCCGGGTTCCTCGAAAAGCGGCCCACCCCGCCAGACGATGCGGATGTGCACTTTGGGAAGGCGGTGGTTTTCCCGCCACAGCAGGCGGGCGCCGTTCGGCAGGGCCTCCTGCTCGAAGAGCCGGGCCGCTGCCGTGATGGCGGAAGCGCCTCCGCGCGAACCGGCCCGCTTCGGCCGCATGGCGACACTCGTGAGCACCGCCGGTTGCAGATAGGTCTGCGCCACGCGCTTGAGATCGGCTGTGGTGAGGGCGGCAAGGCGTCTCAGGTAGGTCGCCGGGTAATGCACATCGCCCACGACGACCTCGGCCAGTCCGAGCCGCGATGCCTGGCCGGACATGGTGCGGCGCACGTTGATTTCGCCGACCATCGCCTGCCGCAGGGCCTTGTCGAGCTGCTGGCGCGTGAACCCCCGGCGGCAGATCCTCTCGATTTCCTCGTGCACCGCCGCCACGGCCTTCTCCCCTTTCTCGGGGTCGGCCAGCAGCGAGAGGTAGAACAGGCCGCGGCCGCCCGGGTTCCAGTTGCTCACGTCGATGGTGTGAACGAGTTTGCGCTTTTCCCGCAGGGCCTGCCAGAGGACGGAGCTTTCACCGTGTCCCAGAATGAGGGATACGACATCGAGCGCGGGCGTGTCCGGATGCGACAACCCCGGCACCTGAAAACCGAGGGCGGCGCGAAACATCTGCACGTCGCCCTCGAGATCCAGCTCCCGGGGCGCCATCTGCTTCGGCTCCTCCGGCACACGCGCCGGATCGAAGGCACGGCGCTCAAACGCCCCGAAGGTCTTCTCGATCGCCGGCATCAGACGCTCGGGGTCGACCGCGCCCGCCACGATGAGCACGACGTTGTTCGGGATGTACCTCGCCTTGTGATACGCCACGAGGTCGGCCCGCTTCAACCGCGAGAACACTTCGCGGTAACCGATGATCGGGTGCCGATAGGGATGCTGCCGGAAGGCGACCGCCATGAGCGATTGCGCCACCCGGTAATCGGGGTCGTCGAGCCCCATGTCGATCTCACGCAGGATCACATCCCGCTCGCGGTCGACTTCGTCCGCCGGGAGCGTCGAGTTGAAAACCGCGTCCGCCAGCACGTCCATGGCGACTTTGACGTGTTCCGAGGGGAGATCGATGTAGTAAACGGTGCGATCGTAGGTGGTGTAGGCGTTGATATAGCCGCCGTGGGCCTGGACTTCGGCCGATATTTCCCGCCCGCGCCGCCGACGGGTGCCCTTGAAGAGCATGTGTTCGAGAAAGTGGGAAAGACCGCTGCCGAGCAGGGGGGCCTCGTGGATGCTGCCGGTCTTCACCCAGACCTGCACGGAGACGACATCCGCGGAGTCGTCCGGCCGCACGAGCACGGTGAGGCCGTTGGGGAGGACGTGACGCACGACGTTTTCACGAAGGAGCGGCTCGACAAGGCGCTCGATATGGAGGTGGGGAGTTTTCCTGGCTGGCATGAACGGAAAGGGGGAGAAACGTCGGGATGGCGCTGCGGGTTCGCAACAGGAAAAGCGCCTCCCGCAGAGGGAGCGACTGCTCCGGCCCGGGCGGGCCCGCTTCAGTTGGACTCGACCGTCTCGCGAAGCAGTTCGGCGACGCGGCTCTTGTTTTTCGGCTCGAACGGCTTCAGGAAGGCGTCCTCGAAGGTATAGATGTCGGCGAAATCCTCTTTGCGGTCGGACTCGGTCTTGGAGAAGACGCCGTAGTCGATGAGCTGGTAGACCATCTCGCCGAAATCCATGCACCGGTTGATGCCCCACTCGCGGAGCAGCAGATAGGCCATCGGCCCATACTGCCGCAGAGCATAATCGCGAATGCCCTCGAGCAGCTCCTGTCCGGTCACGTGACTGCTCGCGCGCCGGCGCCCGGCCTCCCGCTCGGCCTTCCGGATCTTTTTCACGGTGTAGTCGAGCGCTTCCCGCAGGAAGAAGTAGGCCCGCTTCGCGTAGCGCGGATCGTCCTTGCGGATCAGGTCAACAACATCGCCAAAACTCAATTGCTCCATCGTCGCCGCAGAACTTGAGCACACCGAGGCGTTTCCGCAACTGCGGATGTGCCTGAATCGCAGCACGTTCGCTGCCTACAGTCTGCACAACTTCAAATACCCGGTCCGCTCGTTCCACGCCTGAATCCTTGCGTCCGCCGTGATAAGCGGGATCCCGAGCACGCCCGCCGTCGCCACGATGATCCGATCCGCCGGATCGCCATGAAAATCCGGGAGACGGCAACTCTCAATCGCGATGTCGGCGGAAAGCGGCTCCATCGCCACCGGATCGGCCAGGTTGGATCGTATCCATACATCTACATCGGGCTTGAGTTGCAAACGACCCTTCGCCGCGAGCATCGCCACTTCCCAGACTGAGATCGCCGACACGACCGCACGTCCGCGAAACGCACGCAGCTGCCCAGCCCGGGCATCACCCGCCGCACTCCATACCCACGCATGCGTATCAAGCACGGCAGCGATCAGGTTTTCAGCCTTCAGCATCCCAAGGCTCCCCAGTTTCCATCAAATCGCCGACAATCTCTGTCGTCGCCCGGCTACGGCCAAAGAACTCCCGACTCGTCGACTCTCCCACGGGTTCGAGCCGGGCCGCCGGGCGCCCATGCCGGCTGATCACGACCCGACACTTCTCCCGCTGCACTTTCTCAATGATACCAAGACACTTCGCTTTGAATTGAGTGACCGTGATTTCCATCGAAATGACCATAGTGTGACCATGGTTGCTGTCAACAGCGCATGCGCTGGCGCCACGCGCCGACCACGAGCGCTCCAGTTGACGACCTGTGCTCCATCAGCCCGACGCGCCCCGCCGTCGCCCCCTTCGCGCTGCCCGCTCGGCCGGCGACGGGGGACACCCGGAAACGACCACCATAGCCCCGGAAGAACCGCCCTGTGTCTCATAATTGCTTCGCTCCCCCGCCCCTCTCCCGCTAACGCCTTCGCCCATGCCCACCCCCAGAATCGGCGTGATCAATATCTCCGACCGTGCCGCCGCCGGCGTCTACGAAGACCTGCCGGGCAAGGCGGCCATCGAGCTGCTCCGCGAATATCTCGCGACGACGTTCGAGCCGGTCTACGCGGTCATCCCGGACGAGCAACCGCGCATCGAAGAGACGCTCGTGCGCATGGCCGACACCGAGGGGTGCTGCCTCATCCTCACCACCGGGGGAACCGGGCCGGCTCCGCGCGATGTCACGCCCGAGGCGACGGAAGCGGTATGCGACAAGATGCTCCCCGGCTTCGGCGAACTGATGCGCGCCACCTCGCTCAACTATGTCCCGACCGCCATCCTCTCGAGGCAGACGGCCGGCGTGCGCGGGCGTGCCCTCATCATCAACCTTCCGGGCAAACCCAAGTCCATCCGTGAGTGCCTCGAGGCGGTGTTTCCCGCCGTCCCCTACTGCATCGATCTCATCGGCGGCCCGCGGCTCGAGACAAACGAGGACGTGATCAAGGCCTTCCGCCCCAGGAGCGCCTGAGCCGAGGGCGTTCGTGCGGCTCGGTCAACCGGGCTCGTCGCGCATGCTTTCATCATCGGCGACTTGCGGCGGACGCGGTCCTCAACAGCGCTCTCAGGCAACAATCTTGAAACAGGCGAGCATTCCACTGGCTCCCCGGCGCAGAAGTGGCTCGTTCGTGACCACAGCCATCTTGCAAAACGCGAAGGAACTTTGAGGACGCACCAGACAGGCGACAAATTTCCGCCCCCGGCGCGGCTGACGGCGATGAAAGCTGTCCAGCCGCTCGTGGCGTCGATGCTCGTCGTCGCGGTCCTGCTGCTGGGTTTCCTCGCCGCCAGCC
>RFJS01000462.1 GCA_003694825.1 Verrucomicrobiota bacterium
GGCCGGCAACGGTGCAGGGGAGCCGTTGCCTTCACCCGGCAGCGCCCAGATCTCGTCCTCTTCCCCGGCAAATCGAACCGTCTCCGCCGCGCAACCCGGCTGCACGACGAGCAGAAACCGAAATTGCCCCGGCGCCTGACGATGAATCGCCTCGATGAGCTTCTTCACCATCACCATGATGCCGCCACTCCCGCCCCGGGGAAGCATGCGGGCGAGATCGACGAAGATGCGATGGGGGGGCGAGATGGGCGAGGAACGGTTTGGCGCCTCCGATCCCGGCAGCGGGGGGCGCCGTTCGCGGACGAGGCGCTCCTCCCAGTCATGGCCGAGCGGTGCCGTGAGCGGTTGCCACCGGACGAGAAAGTGATGCGCGTTATCCTGTTCGGCATCGTGCCGACCCGGCGAGGCGGCAATATGATGGCCGACTTCACTGCGGGTCGCCACCACACTCTTCCATCCGCGTGTCCGGGCTCGCAGGCACAGATCGATGTCCTCGAAGCCGTTGCGATAGCGTGTGTCGAAGCCACCCAGTCCGAGAAACCGGGATCGCATGAACGCCACACAGGCAAATCCAACCGCGGGAAATTCGCGAATCGGCTCCGTGCGGATCCAATCGACGTCGTCGCGATGATGGATCGGGTAACCTTCCTGGTAGAAGACCACACCGGCATGATCGAGCGCACTTGTCTTTGCGGAGAAGTGCAGGTTGCCGACGCAGAAAACGTCTGGCTGCGTCTCGAGCGCTTCGAGCATCGGGTCCAGCCACCCGGGCCGCAGGGCGAGATCGCTGTTGAGAAGCACGATCGTCTCCGCCCGGGTTTCACCTTTGATGGCGTGGTTGACCGACGCGGCAAACCCGAGGTTTTCCGGATTGAGGATCGGTCGAAACGGCGCCCCGAGACCGGCGACGGCCTCGCGCGTCTCCGCCTCGCTGGCGTCGTCCACCACGAGGATCTCGCGCCCAGCGAGGTCGCCGGTCGAATCCGCCAGCGCATCAAGCAGCGGCCGCGCCAGATCCCAGCGGTTGAACACCGGGACAATGAAGGCGATTTTGCGCTCGACCATCGAATCAGGCAGATGTGTGGCGGCCTACCAATCAATCCTCAACGATGGACGGACTCGCATCTCTACCGCCTCTCTAACTGGTTTGTAAGGACACTTTCGATGAGTCTCCGCTGGGCAACAAAAAGAGAGGAAAACAGCCCTGCCAATACCAGCCCGGTGCCGAGGACCGATAACACTGCCAACAAAATAAGTGATGGAATGAATGTTCTCGTCGGGTCGTCGGGATAGATCACCCATTTCAAATACATGTAGCGGATACCGAGGCCGAACGAGGCGAGAAAAAAGGGGGCGGCCAGAGTGTTGAAAAATGCAAGTGGTCGATAGAGCAGTGCCATCGCGAGCATGGTCGCGGCTTGTTTGCGTACATATTCTGGAATGCTCCTGAAAAGACGCGACTCGCGGGTTTTGGGGTTTACGCGGATGTCGTCACCCACGACTCGCAGCCCGCTGTTTCCTGCTTGAATGAGTGTCTCCATACAGTAGGAAAACCGGGAGTGGACGAAGAGTCGTGCGCAGGCATGCCGTGAAAAGGCTCTGAATCCTGAAGCGGCATCACGGACGTTTGTTTTCGAAATTCGCCGAAGAACCCAGCTGCCCACCAGTTGAAGGAACTTCTTTACGATACCGAACTCCTCATGCTCGGCAATGGGGCGGCACCCTACAACGAAGTCGGCGCGGTCTTCGATAATCGGCGCAACCAGTTTCGCGATGTCTTCTCCCCGATATTGATTGTCACCATCGGTGTTGACCACGATGTCAGCACCACAGGATAGGGCATTCTTAATGCCGGCCATGAAGGTTGCAGCGAGCCCGCGATTGGTGCCCTGGCGGATGATGTGATCGACGCCACACGCCGCGGCAACCTCGACCGTGCGGTCGGTGCTGCCATCGTCAATCACCTGGGTTTCAATTTTAGAAATGCCCGGAATGGACTTGGGGAGGTCGGCGAGGGTTTGCGGCAGCGTGGCTTCCTCGTTGAAACAGGGAATTTGGATGATGAGTTTCATGAGCAAAGATCACGCCGGAAAATAAACCGGGCGAAGAGAAACTTCACGATTGAAAAGATAAAAACATTGGTTAGCTGGACGAACAGATAAACGTCCGGGCGGATTGAAACAATTAATGAATAGAGAAGCCAGTCGAAGAAGCGAATCGTTGCGTTACCGGCCATGAACGAAAAATATTGGCGGATAAACGATCGGGAATCCGTGATATTGAAGACAAACCGTCGGGCGAGGACGAAATTCATGGTCATCTGCAGCACCTGTACGAGAGCATAAGACAGCGCCTTGGGGAAGGTAAGGTGTTCGACGAAGAACCAATTGAGCGGAACCGCCAAAGCAAAAGCGGGAATGCCAATAAGCATGAACTCCAGAAATTTGCGTAATGCCGGGGTGAAGCGGCGCCATTGCTTCAGCCAGGGATGACGGGTTTCGGAGTGAGTGGAGGGTGGTCCGTGCATGCCGGACACCTGTCAGCGAACCTTGCAGAGAGCCATGGTCCAGGGAAGCGGCTTCCTGACCTCGATGATATCGAATCGTGTTTTCAGTAGCCGAATGAAGCTGGCCGACGACCAATGTTGAATGTGGCCCGGCGTATTACCGGCAGCCGCCCAGTATTTGCCTCGGGCCATGTTGAGAATCCGCCAGAGAGGTTCGCGCGGGACGCTTGCAATTAGAAACGGCGCCGCGACTGAGGAGAGCACTTCGATTGCTCGTTCAGGTTCCTCGAGGTGTTCGCATACCTCGCAACACATAATCAGCTCTTCTCGGTCTGATTCGACCGTGAGGTCATAGATGCTGCGGACCGAAAAAGGGATGTGCAGTCCGGCAGCTTCAGCGTTCTCTCTCGCAAGGCTGATTACTTTTTCGGAGAAATCGCTTCCTCGTGTCTTATATCCCGACTGTGCCAGCCGGATGGTCCAGTAGCCCTCGCCACAGCCCACTTCGTGCACGGTCGTCGCGCCAGACGTTTCGAGCAAAGAAAAGAGTGATTCCTCGAAACCTTTGAGCAGCTTTCGCGCTATCGGATTTCTGGAGCCATATTTGTTAAATGTGTTGCCGATCACAACCCCGGCTTCGGAGTCGCCCTGGGCTAACTTCAGAGACGGAGAGGAATTCGGCTGCGTGGATTTCATGATTTGTCGAGTTCAGTGAGAGATGTCTGACGGATTGACTTCCATTGTGCGAAAGAGTCCTGCCCGATCAAGTCGTGTCATTCCTGCTGCGGAGCGACCACGCCCTTTTGAGTGGAATGCCTATTCGGCGAGTCTGATGCCGAATAGGCGGATGCCCAGTTCGCGCCGGTCGTTCCCGCGTCCGAGATCGGCGGGAATGAACGGTGTGGCTGAAATTTCGACGTCGAGAAAACC
>RFJS01000463.1 GCA_003694825.1 Verrucomicrobiota bacterium
CCATGACTTTCGCGGCCAGTTTGGCCAGGGGCACGCCGATGGCCTTGCTGACGAACGGCACGGTGCGCGAGGCGCGCGGATTGACCTCCAGCACGTAGAGTTCGTTGTTCTTGATCGCAAACTGCACGTTCATCAGGCCGACGACATTGAGCTCCCGTGCGAGCGCATGCGTGGCCCGGCGCACGGTTTCCAGCATCTCCGGCGGCAGAGTGTGCGGCGGCATGACCATGCCGGCGTCGCCACTGTGCACGCCGGCGAACTCGATGTGCTCGAGCATGCCGCCGACAACCGTGATCTTCCCATCGCTGATGCAGTCGACATCGAGCTCGATCGCGTCTTCGAGGAACTCGTCGATGAGCACCGGCTTGTCCGGCACGACATCGAAGGCCTGGCGCACGACGGATTTGAAATCCTGCTCGTTGTAGACGATGAACATGCCGCGGCCGCCGAGCACGAAGGACGGACGCAACAACACCGGGAAACCCACCTCGTGCGCGAACTTCAGCGCATCCGCCTCGTTGAGCGCGGTGCGGTTGGCGGGCTGCTTGAGCCCGAGCTTGTGCAGGATGGCGGCGAAGAGCCTGCGGTCTTCAGCGGTTTCGATGCTCTCCGGGGAGGTACCGATGATGTTGACACCATGCGCCTTGAGGGCGGTGGCGAGATTGAGCGGCGTCTGCCCGCCGAACTGGACAATCGCGCCGGAGCATTTCTCCTGCTCGTAGATTTCGAGCACGTCCTCGAGCGTGAGGGGCTCGAAGTAGAGGCGGTCGCTGGTGTCGTAGTCGGTGGAGACAGTCTCGGGATTCGAGTTCACCATGACCGTCTCGAAACCCATTTCGCGCAGCGCGAAGGAGGCGTGCACGCAGCAATAGTCGAACTCGATGCCCTGGCCGATGCGGTTGGGCCCACCGCCAAGAATCATGATCTTCCGGCGTTCGGACGGGATGATCTCGTTCTCGTCGCCGTAGCTGGAATAGTAATACGGCGTGAAGGCTTCGAACTCGGCCGCGCAGGTGTCGACGAGGCGGTAAACCGTGTTGACGCCGATCTCACGCCGCCGTGCGCGCACCTGCTCGAGGGTCCCGCCCAGCAGCTCGGCGAGCTGGGCATCGCTGAACCCGTATTCCTTGGCCCGCCGCAGGGTGGCGGCGTCGATCCGGTCGAGAGAGCGGCCTTTGAGCACCTCCTCCATCTCGTGGATTTCCCAGAGCTGCCGCAGGAACCACGGATCGATGGCCGTGAGATCGAAGACGTCTTCGGGCGTGAACCCGGCCTTGAAGGCGTAGCGGATGTAGAAGATCCGCTCGGCGTTCGGCCGCGAGAGCCGCGACTTGATCGTATCGGCGTCCGGGATGTCGATATCCCCGAACTTGCCGCCACCGCCAAATCCCCGGGCGCCGATCTCGAGCGAGCGGAGCGCCTTCTGCAGAGACTCCTTGAACGTGCGCCCGATCGCCATGGCCTCGCCGACACTCTTCATCGATGAGGTCAGTGTGGAATCCGCCCCCGGGAATTTCTCGAAGGTGAAACGCGGAATCTTGGTGACGACGTAGTCGATGGTCGGCTCAAAACTGGCCGGCGTCTCGCGCGTGATGTCGTTCTGGATCTCGTCGAGCGTGTAGCCGACGGCGAGTTTGGCGGCGATTTTGGCGATCGGGAATCCTGTGGCCTTGGAGGCGAGCGCCGAACTGCGCGAGACCCGCGGGTTCATCTCGATCACGACCATGCGCCCGGTCTTCGGATCGACGGCGAACTGGATATTGGAACCGCCGGTCTCGACCCCGACCTCGCGAATGACCGCGAAGGAGGCGTCGCGCATGGCCTGGTATTCTTTGTCGGTGAGCGTCATGGCCGGCGCGACGGTGATGGAGTCGCCGGTGTGCACGCCCATGGGATCGAAATTCTCGATCGAGCAGATGACCACGCACTGGTCCTTGTGGTCGCGCATGACCTCCATCTCGTATTCCTTCCAGCCGATGAGACACTCCTCGATGAGCACCTCGTGCACCGGAGAGATGTCGAGGCCCTTGAGCACGATCTCTTCGAACTCCTCGCGATTGTAGGCGATGCCGCCGCCGGCGCCGCCGAGGGTGAAGCTCGGGCGGATGATCAGCGGATAGGAGCCAATCATCTCGGCCGCCTCCTGCGCCGCCTCGAGGGATTTCACCGTGGCCGACTTGGCGCTGTCGAGCCCGATGCGGGTCATGGCCTCCTTGAAGAGTTCGCGGTCTTCACCCTTCTTGATCGCATCGAGCCGCGCCCCGATCATCTCGACGCCGTGCTTTTCGAGGATTCCGGCCTCGGCGAGGGCGACCGAAAGGTTCAAGGCGGTCTGGCCGCCGAGCGTGGGCAGAAGCGCGTCGGGCTTTTCGGCCTCGATGATCCGTTCGAGGATCTCGACCGAAAGCGGCTCGATGTAGGTGACATCGGCGAACTCCGGATCGGTCATGATCGTGGCCGGATTGGAGTTCACCAGGATGACCCGGTAGCCCTCCTCTTTCAGGGCCTTGCAGGCCTGAGTGCCGGAGTAGTCGAATTCACAGGCCTGGCCGATGACGATCGGGCCGGCCCCTATGACGAGGATGCTATGGATGTCGGTGCGTTTGGGCATGGGCGAGCGCGACCGGCGAGGTTTGATGCCCGTTTCCTCGCGCGCAAGCGGAATTGACTCTGCCGCCCCGGCCCGCCGGAAACACCCGAACGGGCACCATCACACCTCCTCGATTTCGGAGGGATCGACCTGGAGGATTTTCGCCGCGCGCGCGCGGTCATTGTCACAGGCCTTGAGCACCATGGCGATGTATTCGCGCTTCTGCCCCTCGAGGTAATCGGCGAGGCTCGGCCAGTCGGAGAGCTCTCGCAGGCGCATCGGCAGCACGCGCGAGGAG
>RFJS01000464.1 GCA_003694825.1 Verrucomicrobiota bacterium
CAGCGCTCTTGCTGCCATAACAGGCAGGCAGGTCCTTCCACTTCGCTCCATTGTCCAGCATCCAGAAGATCCCCGCAATCGCGCGCCTTTTATCCGTGGTGGGCCGCCCACCTTTTGCGCTCCTTTTCGCATCAGGAACACGTTCACATATCCAGTCCAATTGATCATCACTCAGGCGAAGCGTCTATCCGGTATATGGTCGCTTTTATACAATTGCAAGGTTTTGGGATAGCCTCTACTGTTGGTGCCGGCAGCGTCAGTGGGTAAAAACGGCGAGTGGTCGCAAGCGTTTCAACGTGCTCGGGGCTCTCCACGCCACGACTCGCCGGGTGTTGCGGCGAGAAAGCGAAGGGAGTGTCAACGCCGTGACGGTATGCTCGCTTCTGGTGGACCTTCACAACCAGCACGAAGGCAGTTCGGTACGCATTACGGTCGTGCTGGACAATGTGCCCTATCATCGTGCCCGCCTGGTGAGGGCTGTGGCCGATCTGCTTGATATCGAGCTGTTGTTTCTTCCGCCTTACTCTCCCAACCTCAATCTGATCGAACGAGTCTGGAAACGAATAAAGAAGCTGTGCCTCTCCAATCGCTATTACGAGGCTTTCGAGCGGTTTAAAGACGCGATAAGAACTGGAATTGAAGCGATCAACGGTGAAGACTCAGCAGAGGTCGCTTCATTGTTCCCCCCCTCAAGTTTCAAATGTTCAATTCGTGACCAAGAGCGGTATCTTTCAACGCAGCAAAGGACTGCGCACGATCACCACGAGATAGGAGCAGCTCGCCTCCCGCTTCCTCGCATTGGTCCTGCTCGCATCCATCTGTGCCTGGTTCGCCAAATAGGTTTCCGAACGCACCCTAATGGAAGTTGAACGGCTGACGGACTTTTACGCAGGTCGGATTACCGTGTCGCTTCGGCGGCGCGAACCGGGTCACCTGCAGCGTGAGCAGGGCGCTCATGCTCAGGTCATCGTGATCACTGTGGATAATGCGCGGAAAGTGCACGTTGCCGTCGGGGCCGACGAAATACTCGACGAGGCAAGTGCCCTTTTGCCGCACGCCCTCCTCGGAGGTGTAGAGTCGGATCTTCGAAGCGACGATTTGCAGGGGGGCGTCCAGTTCGTCCGGCCGGCTCTCGCCGTAGGCGTAACGCGAGGGCATGTTGCGGTAGAAACGGCTTTCGATGGCATCGGAGACATTGCCGCCGAAAGGCAGGATCCCGGTTCCCTGCCGCCATGCCTCCTGTTCGATATCGAAGAAGCTGACATAAACCATGGCCTGGGAACGCACGGGTCTACCGTCCTCCCGGGCGGGGATGAACGGGGCGTCGCGGACGGCTTTGAGCGCGGGCTCGAGGAGTTCGCAGTGGGTGGCTTCGATCGGCATGACGTCGACCAGGACACCGGCCTCGTCCAGATCGATAAGGATTCTGGCGTGCGGGTTGTTGAGAGGCAGCGTCTTGAGCTGTGGGGGCAGGGGTAGCTGCAGCGGTTGGTCGAGCCGGATGGGCTGATCCTCGCCGGCTGTGAGCGGAGGGGGCTGCGTCACCCAGGCGAAGAGGGCGAAAATGGTCGGTAGAACGATCGAAGCCCGGAGCCGTGGTCGCGTGAGCGGATGCATGATCGCCCGATGTTAGTGTGGAAGCGGCGAATCAAAAGGGGAATCGGGGGGCGGAGGGCATGGCGGACGGGCACGCGCATGCCGGGGTGGCCGTTATTCCGCGAAACGCTGCCGGTAGCGCGTGAGAGGCGGGAATCGGCCCCGCAGTCGGAAGAAGGGGGGGACGGGGGGAAGAAGAGAGGATACCGGAGACAAGATATAGGAGGAAGGAGACAGGAGGAAGGAGAGCCGGGAGACCGGGGTTGGGGCGGGGTCAGGCGAGGGGTGGTTTTTCGATGGTGACGTCGCCGGCGAGGCAGCGGTGGAGGTTGCCGTGATCGTCGCGGAGGCGGAGGGCGCCGGTGGTGTCGATGCCCTCGGCGGTGCCTTCGATGCGGTTGCCGGAGATGAGGACGGCGATGCGGCGGCCGCGGAGGATGTCGAGGCGATCCCAGAGCGCGAGGAAACGGTCGCGATGATCGCCCTCGATGAAGGCTTTCATGGCGGCGGTGACGTGGTGGATGATGGCGGCGGTGACGCGGTTGATATCGACGGGGCGCCCGCAGGCTTCGGCGACGGAGGCGGTGCGGTCGGCGATCGACTCGGGCCATTGCTGGCGGGTGCTGTTGATGTTGAGGCCGAGCCCGAAGACGACTTCGCGGGTGGTGTCGGCATCGGTGCGGATCTCGGTGAGCATGCCGCCGAGCTTGCGGCCCTGGTGGAAGAGGTCGTTGGGCCATTTCACGCCGACGTCGATCTGGCAGGTGTTGGCGACGGCTTCGCAGACGTTCACGCCCATCCAGAGGGTGAAATCCTGCATGCGGGCCGGGCTGATGCGGGGGCGGAAGGCGAAGGAGGCGTAGAGGTTGCCGTGATTGCCGCTTTCCCAGCGGCGGCCGAGGCGGCCGCGGCCGCGGGTCTGTTCGCGCGCGATGACGACGAAGGGGGCAGGGCGGTCTTCGGCGAGAAGGCGTTCGGCTTCGTTGTTGGTGCTGTCGACGGACTCGAGGAAGTAGAGGTCGGGCGTGTGGCGAAGTGAACCGAGCGCGGCGCGCAGGAGGGTTTCGTCGAGGCCCTCGGGTTTTTTCACGAGGCGGTAGCCCTTGCGGCGGACGGCCTCGACCTCGTAGCCGGCTTGGCGGAGCTTGTCCATGTGCGCCCAGACCGAGACCCGGGAGATGCCGAGGATTTCCGCGAGGTGTTCACCCGAGACGAAGCCGTCGCCGGCGTCGAGCAGCTCGCGGACGATGGTGACGTGGGCGGGGTTGGGGTCGGGGGCGCTTGTCGTGGCTGACGGCATCGGGCGGAGAATCAAAGCCAATCCAGGCCGATGTCCACCCAACTGCTCTGGTGGACGAGGGCTCCGGTGGAGATGAAATCGAGGCCGAGGCCGGCGAGCTTCGGCAGGAATTTGCGGGTGACGCCTCCGCTGGCCTCGGTGCGGATGCGGCCCCGGCAAAGGGCGACAGCGCGGCGCAGCTGTGGGACGGTGAAATTGTCGAGCATGACGATGTCGGCGCCGGCCTCGATGACCGGCGGGATTTGCTCGAGATGGTCGACCTCGACCTCGATGCGCAGTCCCGGGGAGCGGCGGCGGGCCTCGCGGATGGCGCTGGCGAGGCGCTCGCCGCGGGAGGCGCCGGCGGCGGCGAGATGGTTGTCCTTGATGAGGACGCGGTCGAAGAGCCCGATGCGGTGGTTCCAGGCGCCGCCGCAGGCGACGGCGTATTTTTCGAGGACGCGAAAGCCCGGGGTGGTCTTGCGGGTGTCGAGCAGGCGGGTCCGGGTATCGCCGAGCGCGTCGACGTAGGCGGAGGTCTGGGTGGCGATGCCGGAGAGGTGTTGGAGGAAGTTGAGCAGGACGCGCTCGGCGGTGAGCAGGCCGGCGGCGGGGCCGCTGAACGTGCCGATGAGGGCGCCGGCGGGGAGGCGGTCGCCGTCCCGGGCGGCGGGTTTGAACGTGGCGTCGGGGACGCGATAGACCTCGAGGATGAGCGGGAGCAGCGGCAGGCCGCAGAGGGTGAGCGGGCGGCGGGCGCGCAGCTCGGCCCGCCCGGAACCCCGTCGCACCACGGCGCGGGTGGTCACGTCGCCGGTGTGGGCCGGTTTGGCGGCGAGCCCGGCTCCCGCGAGGTCTTCGCTGCGCGCCATCCGGATGAGTCGCCGAACCCACTGCGGGTCGATGTCATTCCAGCCAATACGCTCGCACAGGGCGGAAAGGGGGGCTATCTTGCGTCTGCTCATCTGGCGGTTATCTCAACGAGAACAACCCATTGGCTGGCCATCCCTTTCTTTTTCTTCCTTTTGAACTCCAGGCACCAACACGATCATGACTCTCGCTGAATTCAACGAAAGCGTGCAGACCCGGGACGAACCGCCGCCCGAGCTGAGCACGACCCTGCAGGCGCTCTGGTGGGACGCGAAGGGGGACTGGGGCCGGGCCCATCGCCTGGCCCAGTCGGACACGAGCGTGAACGCCTCCTGGGTGCATGCCTACCTCCACCGCAAGGAGGGCGACGAGACCAACGCCGCCTACTGGTATGCGAAGGCGGTCAAGCCCATGGGCTCGGGGCCGTTTGCCGCCGAACGCGACCGGATCGTGGCGGCGCTGCTCGAGGAGTAGGTGGCGCGGGATTGTCCCGGACGCCTCGCGCGCGGTGCGGTGAAGCCGTGCTGGGCCGCGCCCCTCGCGCCGTCCCGGATGTCCCGGGCAGCGGGGGCGGCGGAACGGGCGATGGAAAAAAGAAAAAACCCCGGCGCGCGGGAGCGCCGGGGTTGGAAAACGCGATAACGAAGCGGTCCGGGGCCGCGGCGAGCGCCGCGCTTATTTCGCGGCGACGGTGCGCTTGACCGAACCGCACTTCAGCATCGAGGAGCCGAAGTAGGGGTTGGCGACATCCTTCGTGGTCTGGATCCAGTCGGCCTTGGCCATCGGACAGGTCATCACGTAGTGCTCGCCGGCGTTTTCGGTGAGCGGGATGACCGCGGCGCTGACGGCCTTGAAGGCCTCGCGGGCGGCGGCGATGTCGGGGGCTTTCTCGACCTTCATGGCGAGGGCGGTGAGTTTCTCGTTGCCGTCGCATTCGCCGAAGTGCGCGACCTTGTGGGCCGCCTTCTTCGCGCCTTCGAAGTCGTCGTGAGCCAGCGCGGTGGCGACGCCTTCGTAGGCCTTGAGGAGATCACAGCAGCCGGAGGCGCATTTGCCATCGGCATCGTTGGCCGCGACATCGGCCTTTTGGCCGGCGCCGCAGGAGCCGCAGTCGGCGGAGGCGAGCGAGATGCCCGCAATGGAGAGAACAGCGATAAGGAGTGCTTTCATAGTGATGTGGTTGAACGGGATGTTCGGGATGAACTCGTCGTGATACCGGCGCGGGCGCGAATTCCCCCGGCCGTTGTGAAGAAAAGAGCGCTTCGCCGCCGCCTTTATTCCCGCCTTCCCCTCTTGGTGCCGCCGGGTTGCTCGAAAGGAAAGTTGCCAAATCGTCCCAATTTACCTTCGTTGCAGCTGCCGGCGTGAACCAGTGCGCGACCGGCGCAACTCAACTCAACAACTCTCCAAACGGACTCCGAGGACTTGATCCATGCGACAAGCACCATCGTTCCATCCCTTTCGCCTTCGGGGTTTTCCGACGGAAAAAACCTCTGAAGAGCGATGAAAGGCATTCTCGATTTTGCCCGCTACAAGCGGGAGCGGCGGCCGATCACCATGGTCACGAGCTACGACGCGTGGTCGGCTCGGATCGCGGCTGAGGCCGGCATCGATTGCGTCCTTGTGGGCGACAGCGTCGCCATGACCGTGCACGGGTTCGAAGACACCCTGCATGCCACGACCGAGATGATGGTCGCGCACACCGCGGCCGTGCGGCGCGGCGCGTCAAAGCTCTTCGTCGTGGCCGACATGCCCTTCCTGACCTACCGCAAGGGCATCGCGCATGCCGTGGACGTCGCGGGCGAACTGATGCGCGCCGGCGGCGCATCCGCGGTCAAGCTCGAGGGGGTGCGCGGCCACGAAGACGTCATCGAAGCGATTGTCGGCAGCGGCATCCCCGTCATGGGGCATCTCGGTCTCACGCCACAGTCGGTCCATCAGCTCGGCGGCTATCGCGTGCAGGGGCGCTCCAGCGAGGAGGCGCAGCGCATTTTTGACGAAGCCCGGGCACTCGAGCGGCTCGGGTGCTTCGCCATCGTCCTGGAATGTGTGCCGGAGCAGCTTGCCGCCGAGATCACCGAGGCGCTTGCCATCCCGACCATCGGCATCGGTTCGGGCGGCGGAACCTCGGGCCAGGTGCTCGTCCTGCACGACCTGCTCGGGCTCAATCCCGATTTTCGCCCGCGCTTCGCCCGCAAGTATCTCGACGGTTACGAGACCATCCGCGACGCGCTCGCCCGTTACGTCGAGGATGTGCGCGGAGCCCGGTTTCCCGCCCGCGAGGAAATTCTCTGCTGAGCCGACCGCCTGGCTGTCATGAACATCTGGCGACACATCGACGGGTGGCGGGAGGCGCGGGCCGGGACCGTCTTCACGGGACGGAGCATCGGCTTCGTGCCGACCATGGGCGCGCTGCACGCGGGGCATCTCTCGCTGCTCGAGCGCGCGCGGGCCGAGAACGACGTGGTGGTGATGAGCCTCTTCGTCAACCCCACCCAGTTCAACGATCCGAAGGACTTCGAAAAGTATCCGCAAACACTCGACGCCGATCTGCGGGCGGCCGAGGCGGCCGGCGTCGACCACGTGCTCGTGCCGGATCGCCAAGAGATCTACCCGGACGACTACCGCTACCGGATCACCGAGGATCGACTGAGCCGCATCCTCGAGGGGGCGCACCGGCCGGGGCACTTCGATGGCGTGCTCACGGTGGTGATGCGGCTGTTCAATCTCGTGCGGCCCGATCGCGCCTACTTCGGCGAAAAAGATCTCCAGCAGCTCCTGCTCATCCGCGGCATGGTGGAGGCTTTCTTCATGCCGGTGGAGATCGTCGCCTGCCCGACAGTGCGGGCGGAGGATGGGCTGGCGCTCAGCTCGCGCAACACGCTGCTCTCGCCCGAAGGCCGGGCGAAGGCACCGACCTTTTCCGCCATCCTCAGGTCCGTCGAGGATCCGTCCGCGGCGCGGGCCGAGCTGGAGCGCGCGGGCTTCGAGGTGGATTACGTGGAAGATTATGAGCAATGGCGGCTCGGCGCCGTGCGGCTCGAAGGCATCCGACTCATCGACAATGTCCGCAGGCAGTAACATTCTCTTCAAACTCTCCGGCTCCATCGCGGCGTGGAAGGCCTGCGCGGTGATCTCGCAGCTCGTCAAGGACGGGCACCAGGTGCAGGCCGTCGCGACCGAGGCGGCGCTGCGCTTCATCGGTCCGGCGACGCTCGAGGGGCTCACGGGCCGCCCGGTGCTCTCGGATCTCTGGGCGCGCGGAGCGGCGATGGAGCACATCAACCTCGTCAAGTGGGCGGATCTCACGATCCTCTGTCCCGCCACGGCGAATACGATCAACCGGTTTGCCGCCGGCATCGCGGACGATCTCGTGGGGTCGCTCTTCCTCGCCCACAACCGCACCCGGCCCTACCTGGTGGCGCCGGCGATGAATCCCGCCATGTGGGCGCATCCTGCCACGGCCGCCTCCGTGGAGACCCTGCGCTCCTGGGGTGTGAATGTCCTGCCGGTGGCCAGTGGGCGGCTCGCCTGTGGCGACGAGGGGGCGGGCCGGATGATCGAGCCCGAGGCGATCCTCGTGGCCATCCGCACGGCGCTGGCGCAGGGCCGCGGCGAAGTGCCGCGGACTTCGGCCCGGCTGCGGGTGCTGGTGACATCCGGCGGCACGGAAGAGCCGGTCGACGGCGTGCGCTCGCTGGGGAATTTCAGCAGCGGCCGCACGGGTGCCCTGATCGCGGATACGCTGGCGGCACTCGGGCACGAGGTCACGCTCCTGCGCGGCGGCCGCTCGGCGCGGCCGGCCTTTGTCCAGGACGTGCGCGCCTACACGGCTTTCAGCGACCTGCAGGCGGCGCTGCGGACGATGCTCGCCGAGGAGCGGTTCGACGCCGTCGTGCATGCCGCGGCGGTGGGCGACTACGCGGTCGACGGCGTGAGTGTCGACGGCGCGGCCGCGACGGTCGGGCGCGGCAAGATCGAGTCGGGGCGGGAGGTGCGCATCCATTTGCGGCCGACCCCGAAACTCGTCGATCACCTCAAAGGTTGGAGCGCGAATCCGGATCTCAAGGTCGTCGCGTTCAAACTCACGCGCGGCGCGGACGAGGCCGCGGCGCGCGCGGCCGTGGAGCATCTTTTCGCCCATTCCGGAGCGGACGCGGTCGTGCACAACGATCTGGAGTCGGCGGGCGCCGAGCCGGACGCCTTCCCCGCCACTCTCTGGCCGCGCGGCGGCGAGCCGCTGGTCTTCGCCACCCGCGGGCAGCTCGCGCGGGGACTGGGGCGGTTTCTTCTCACCCATGCCGCCGAGGCCCGGCCGGCGGCTGAAGCTTCCCACCCATGATTCTCTCTCTCGACATCGGCAATACTCACATCCATGGCGGTATTTTCGACGGCGATACGCTGCGGCTGCAGTTTCGCCGGGCGACGCACCCGATCGGATCCTCGGACGAGATCGGCCTGTTTCTGCGGTCGGTCATCCGCGAAAACGGCTACGATCCGGCTCTGGTGTCGCTGGTGGCGGTCTGTTCGGTCGTGCCGCCGGTGGTCTACCCGCTGCGCAGCGCGATCGTGAAATACTTTCACATCGAGCCGTTCTTCCTCCAGCCGGGCGTGCGCACCGGGCTGAAGATCAAGTATCGCAACCCGCTCGAAGTGGGCGCGGACCGCATCGCCAACGCCATCGCCGTGACGCACCTGCATCCGGAGCGAGACGTGCTCATCGTCGATTGCGGCACGGCGACGACCGTGGATGTGGTGACGGCGCGGCGCGAGTATCTCGGCGGGGCGATCATGCCGGGACCGACGATCTGGGTGGATGCCCTGGCGGGAAAGACGGCGCGCCTGCCGGCGGTGGAAATCACGCGGCCGGAGGCCGCGCTGGGCCGCTCGACCGTCGAGAGCATCCAGAGCGGCGTGTATCTCGGGCAGGTCGGGGCCATCCGCCACCTGACGGCGGCGCTGATTGCCGAGACATTTCCCGGCAAGCGTCCCATGATTGTGGGCACAGGCGGCTTTGCCCGACTGCTGGAGGCCGAAGGACTCTTCGACGAAATTGTCCCGGATCTGGTGCTGCGCGGCGTGCGGCTCGCGGCCCTGCTCAATCACGATGAACCGAAGCAAGCCGACGCCACGACGGCACCGGCGACATTCTGAACCAACCTGCTACGAAACAACGATGAGAGTCACATTGCTCCGAGGAAAACTCCACCGCGTCGCCGTGACGGGCGCGGATCTGCACTATGAAGGTTCGATCGCCATCGGCCCCGAGCTGATCGAGGCGGCCGGTTTTCTCCACCACGAGAAGGTGGATATCTACAACGTCACCAACGGCGAGCGGTTCTCGACGTATGTCATTCCCGGAACGAACCGGGGCGAGATCCTGGTCAATGGAGCGGCGGCGCGCCTCGTGCAGCCGGGCGACCAGCTCATCATCTGCGCCTTCGGTGAGCTTGAGATGGAGGAGGCGAAGCGGCACCAGCCGCGCGTGGTGCTGGTGGATGAGGAAAACCGCCCGCTGGCGGCGGCCGCGACAGCGGCGGAGCCGGATGCCGAGACCGATCCGGTGTCGGCGGGCTGATCGGGTGGAGACCGCGAGGCTTGCGGCCGCCATCCGCGGGGATGGCGGCCTTTTTTTGTCCCGCCCGATGCGTGAAGCCGCCGGCGGGTATCGGCGCGCGTGTGGCCGGCGTCAGCCGCGGATCTGGCCGTTGCCCTGCACGATGAATTTGTAGGTGCAGAGTTCGCGCAGGCCGACGGGACCGCGGGCGTGGAGTTTGTCGGTGGAGATGCCGATCTCGGCGCCGAAGCCGAACTCGAAGCCGTCGTTGAAGCGGGTGGAGGCGTTCCAGAAGGCGGCGGCGGAATCGACGCCGTTGAGGAAGCGTTCGGCGGCGGCGGCATCGGCGGTGATGATGCCGTCGCTGTGTCCGGAGCCGTAGGTGTTGACGAAGGCCACGGCGTCGTCGAGCGAGTCGACGACCTTGATGGCGAGGATGAGGTCGAGGTATTCGGTGGACCAGTCTGCCTCGGTGGCCGGCGTGGTCGGGATGTCGTGGCGGGCGAGGATGGCGGCGGCGGCTTCGTCGCAGCGCAGTTCGACGCCTTTGTCGCGGAGGGCGGTCGCCACGCGCGGGAGGAGCGCCTCGGCGGCGTCGCGATGCACGAGGAGGTTTTCGATGGCGTTGCAGACGGAGGGGCGCTGGGTCTTGGCGTTGACGACCACAGCGGTGGCCATTGCGGGATCGGCGGCGGGATCGAGGTAGAGGGTGCAGACGCCCTTGTAGTGCTTGAGCACGGGGATGCGGCTGTTTTCCGCGACGAAGCGGATGAGGCCCTCGCCGCCGCGCGGGATGATGCAGTGGATCAGCTCGTCGAGCTTGAGCAGTTCGTTGAGGACGGCGCGGTCGGTGGTGGGGACGAGCTGGACGGCGTTTTCCGGCAGGCCGGTTTCGCGCAGGGCGCGGGTAACGAGGGCGGCGAGGGCGGTGTTGCTGTGAAAGGCTTCTTTGCCGCCGCGCAGGATGCTGGCGTTGCCCGCCTTGAGGCAGAGGGCGGCGCAGTCGATGGTGACGTTGGGGCGAGATTCGAAGATCACGGCGATGACGCCGATGGGGACGCGGACCCGGCGGATGAGCAGGCCGTTGGGACGCTCGGTGCGCTCGATTTCCTCGCCGACGGGATCGGGCAGGCTGATGATCTGGCGGACGCCCTCGGACATTTGCCGGATGCGCTCCGGAGTGAGCCGCAGGCGGTCGAGCAGGGCGGAGGAGAGGCCGTTGGCCTCGCCGGCGGCGAGGTCGCGGGCATTGGCCTCGGCGAGGGCTTCGCCGGATTGTTCGATCAGCTCGGCGAGGCGGGCGAGTGCGGCGTTCTTGCGGTCCGTCGGGAGCGTGGCGAGCTGCAGGGCGGCTTCGCGGGCCGCGCGGCCGAGGCGGACGGCGAGAGCGGCGTGATCCTGGGCGGTGGTTTCGTTGGCGGAGGCCGTGCTCATAAGGAAGGCAGCGAAGCGAAATTCGCGGAGTGTGTCGAGAGCAGGGCTTGGCGGACAGGATGGCGGTGAGCGGCGGCGGGATCGGGCCGCCGGCGGCCCGTCCCGGGGCCGGGGGGCGGGAAAAGAAAAAGGCGCGGCGATCGATCGCCGCGCCTTTCAGGAGTGAACCGTTGGAAGGGATGCCGGCTGTGTGGCCGGGGCGCTCAGGCGTGGCCGAGGCGCTTGTTGAGTTCCTCGAGGATCGTTTTGGCCGCCTGCGGGATGACCGTGCCGGGGCCGAAGATCGCGCTGGCACCGTGGCTGAGCAGGAACTCGTAGTCCTGGGCGGGGATGACGCCGCCGCAGACGACCATGATGTCGTCGCGGCCGAGTTTCTTGAGTTCCTCGACGAGCTGCGGCAGCAGCGTCTTGTGGCCGGCGGCGAGCGAGCTCATGCCGACGACGTGGACGTCATTTTCGACAGCCTGGCGGGCGGTCTCCTCGGGCGTCTGGAAGAGCGGGCCGATGTCGACGTCGAAGCCGAGATCGGCGTAGGCCGTGGCGACGACCTTGGCGCCGCGGTCGTGGCCGTCCTGCCCCATCTTGGCGATGAGGATGCGCGGCCGGCGACCTTCCTTTTGCGCGAACTCTTCGGTGAGTTTGCGGACTTCCTCGATCTGATCGTCTTTGCCGAATTCGGTGGAATACACGCCGGTGATGGAACGGATGACAGCCTTGTGGCGGCCGTAGACCTTTTCAAGCGCGTCGGAGATTTCGCCGAGGGAGGCGCGGGCCTGGGCGGCGGCGACGGAGAGCTCGAGCAGGTTGCCGGTGTTGGTGCGGGCCGCTTCGGTGAGGGCATTGAGCGCGGCCTGGCATTTCGCCTCGTCGCGCTCGGCCTGGAGTTTCTTGAGGCGCCGGATCTGGGCCTCGCGGACCGCGGTGTTGTCGACCTCGAGGATCTCGAGCGGATCTTCTTTCTCGAGGCGGTATTTGTTGACGCCGACGATCGTTTCGCGGCCGCTGTCGATGCGAGCCTGGCGCCGCGCCGCGGCTTCCTCGATGCGCATCTTGGGCAGACCGGTTTCGATGGCCTTGGCCATGCCGCCGAGCTGCTCGACCTCCTGAATGTGTCCCCAGGCGCGCTTGATGAGGGTGTCGGTGAGCGCCTCGAGATAGTAGGAGCCGGCCCAGGGATCGATGACCTTGCAGATGCCCGTCTCGTCCTGGAGGAAGAGCTGGGTGTTGCGGGCGATGCGCGCGGAGAAGTCCGTCGGCAGGGCGATGGCCTCGTCGAGCGCGTTGGTGTGGAGGCTCTGGGTGTGGCCGAGACCGGCGGCCATGGCCTCGATGCAGGTGCGGGCGACGTTGTTGAAGGGGTCCTGTTCGGTGAGGGACCAGCCGGAGGTCTGCGAGTGGGTGCGCAGGGCCATGGATTTCGGGTTCTTCGGGTTGAACTGCTTCACGATTTTGGCCCAGAGCACGCGGGCGGCGCGCATTTTGGCGATCTCCATGAAGTAGTTCTTGCCGACGGCCCAGAAGAAGGAGAGGCGCGGGGCGAAGGCGTCGATGTCGAGCCCGGCCTTGATGCCGGTGCGGATGTATTCGAGTCCGTCAGCCAGCGTGTAGGCAAGCTCGAGGTCGGCGGTGGCGCCGGCCTCCTGCATGTGGTAGCCGGAGATGGAGATGCAGTTGAACTTGGGCATCTTCTGCGAGGTGTAGGCGAAGATGTCCCCGATGATGCGCATGGAGGGCTCCGGCGGGTAGATGTAGGTGTTGCGCACCATGTATTCCTTGAGGATGTCGTTCTGGATCGTGCCGGAGAGTTCCTCGAGCTTCGCGCCCTGCTCGAGGGCGGCGACGATGTAGAACGCCATGACCGGCAGGACCGCGCCGTTCATCGTCATGGAGACCGAGACCTTGTTGAGCGGGATGCGGTCGAAGAGGATCTCCATGTCGAGTATCGAGTCGATGGCGACACCGGCCTTGCCGACGTCGCCGACGACGCGCGGGTGGTCGCTGTCGTAGCCCCGGTGGGTGGCGAGGTCGAAGGCGACGGAGAGGCCTTTCTGACCGGCGGCGAGGTTGCGCCGGTAGAAGGCGTTGGACTCCTCGGCGGTGGAGAAGCCTGCATACTGCCGGACCGTCCAGGGACGGGTCACATACATCGTCGCGTAGGGACCACGCAGATACGGAGGCAGGCCGGCGTTGTAGCCGATATGCTGGGCGTCCCGGATGTCATCGGCCGTGTAGAGCGGCTTGAGCGGGATCTGCTCCATGGTCTGCCAGACGATCTCTTCGATCGGACGGCCGACCTCCTTTTCGATGCGCCGGCACCAGTCCTGGTAGGACTCGGCGGCCGGGGCCACGTTGTAGGGAATGGTGGAAAAATCGACTCTGTGGCTCATGACAGGACCTTGGCGTGCTTGAGGAGGTTGGTGAGGAGGGCGAGGGCGTCGCTGCGGACGTTGACGAACTCGTCGACGCCGGCTTCGCGCCAGGCGGCTTCGTTGTCGCCGGGGGCGCCAGCGACGAGGACGAGGATCCCGCTGTTGGCGGCCTTGATGGCGCGGGCGAGCGGGGCGACGACTTCGGCGTAGGTGTCGTCGGTGGAGGTGATGCAGGCGATCGTGGCGCCGGACTCGGCCGCGGCGCGGGCCGCCTCCTCGACGGTGTCGAAGTCGCGGGCGTTGAGGACCTTGAATCCGCCGACTTCGAAGAAGGCCGAGGTCCAGTCCGCCCGCATGCGGTAGGTGCGGGAGGGACCGATGTTGGCCTGGAAGAGGAGCGGCGGGTTGCCGTGGGTGCGCGCGAATTCGGCGGAGGCGTCGCGCAGCCGTTCGAAGGGCTGGGCGGCGCGGTGGATGCACACGGGGTTCACCTTGACGTCGGGCTCGTCGCCGCCGCGCAGCGCCCGGGCGATCTCGCCGATGGTGGCGCCGCCGAGGGCGGCTTCGATGGCGCGTTCGACCGCGGCTGCCCCTTCGCTCTGAAGGATGGCGTTGAGAGACTCCAGAGTCCTGGTGTCGGCTTCCGTGGAGGCGCTGTTGCGGAACTCGGCCACCTGCCGCGCGCGCTTTTCGCGGATCGCGGCGTAGTCGGGGAGGTTGCGCTCGGGAAGCTTTTCACCCGCGTTGGGATATTGGTTTGTGCCGACGATGATGGTACGCCGTTTGGCGACGTTGGCGGCGCGCATGGCCGCGGTCGCGGCGGAGGCTTTTTGCGGGATCTCCTTGGCGAGGGCGACCGACATGCCGCCCTCCTTCTCGATCTCGCGGAAGATATCCCACGCGCGCTTGCCGACTTCGTGGGTGAGCCACTCGACGTAGTAGGAGCCGCCGGCGGGATCGATGACCTTCGTGAGTTCGCACTCTTCGGCGAGGATGATCTGGGTGTTGCGGGCGATGCGCCGCGAGAATTCGTCCGGGAGGCGGAAGATCTCGTCGAAGGGACCGACGTGGAGGCTGTCGCAGCCACCGACCACCGCGGAGAAGGCTTCGGTGGTGGTGCGGAGCATGTTCACGTAGGGGTCGTAGATCGTTTTGTTGTAGGTGCCGGTGCGCACGTGCAGGTGGATCGGCGGGGTGATGTCTTCGCCGGTGAGGGCGCGAACGGCCTGGGTCCAGACCTGGCGCAGGGCGCGGAATTTCGCCACTTCCATGAAGAAGTGCGAGCCGGCGCACAGGGAGAAGCGCACGTGCGGAAGGGCATCCTCGATGGCGATGCCGCGCTGTTCGAGCTGGCGCAGGTATTCGATGCCGGTGGCCAGCGCGAAGGCAAGCTCCTGGGTGGCCGTGGCGGCGGCGTCGTGGTAGGGCTGGGTGTTGATCGCGATCGTCTGCAGGCCGGGGGCCGCGGTGGCGGCGAAACGGGTGAGGGCGGCCATCTCGTCGTAGGCGCGGCCGAGCGAGACGGGCAGCGAGCCCTTCCAGGCGAGCATGCCGAGCGGGTCGCTTTCGAGACATCCGCGTAGGTGGGAAGTCGATACACCTCGCTTGCGGGCGAGGGCCAGCAGCAGGGCGGCGGCCGGAAGAGCGGAGGCGCCGGCGTGCAGGTAGACGGAGACGCGCGGCAGCTCCACGCCGCTGAAGGCGCGCTCGGCGTCGGCGAGCGTGGCGAGCGAGAGCCCGCAGGCGCCGACTTCACCGCTCTCGGCCGCGTCGGGGTCGCGGCCGTGCAGCGTGGCGAGGTCGAGCGGGATATTCAGCTCGGTCTGGCCCCGGGCGAGATCGGCGAGGGCGGCGGCATTGAACTCCTCCGGTGTGGCGTAGGGAAGTTCCTGTGACACTTCCCAAGGCTTGCGCAGGTAGCCGGAGGCGCGGCTGCCGCGGAGCTGGGATCCGGTGCCGGGGGCTTCGCCGAGGCCGGGGATGTTCGCGATGTCACTCGCGTTGTAGATGGGCTGAAGCTCGATTCCCTCCGGTGTGCGGGTAATGAGTTTTTTCTCGAAGGGAGCGCCCTTGAGGAGCCGCTCGGCTTCGGCACGCCATTCTTCGTAGGTGGGCTTCGGAAAGTCGGCCAGGATGTCCGGCCCTTCCGAAGGCAGCGGTTGGTTTTTGGATTCCGTTGTCATGACGGTTCGAGCGGCATCGTAGCACGGCGAGCTACGCATTCCGCAGTGAGTTGGTGGCAAAATATGCGGAGACGTTTGTGGTGAGTTTGTTTAGATTTTCTGCATGTCACGAAAACGCAGATTCGCAATCGCTAATGCTCGGGGGGCCGATATCCTCCGGGTTGAGAGGGCGAATCGCGCCGCGTGGCTGAAACGTGTGGGCGCTCGTGCCGGTTGCAGACCGGAGGAGCGCCGACCCTTGCATCAGGAACACCTATGATCAAAGGAATCGACCATTTGGGAATCGCTGTCCGTTCGCTGGATGAGGCGGTCAAATATTACGAGCAGTCCCTCGGGCTGAAGTGCGAGGGCATCGAGGAGGTGGCGTCGCAGAAGGTGCGCACGGCGTTTTTCAACGTCGGGGGGACGCATATCGAGCTGTTGGAGCCGACCTCGCCCGACAGCCCCATCGCGAGCTTTCTCGAGAAGCGCGGTGAGGGGATTCATCACGTGGCCTTCGCCACGGACGATATCGAGGCGCAGCTCGCCGCGGCCAGGGATTCGGGCGTGAAGCTCATCCACGAGAAGCCGTTCGACGGGGCGGCCGGGAAGCTGGTGGCGTTTCTCCACCCGAAATCGACACATGGCGTGTTGACGGAATTCTGCCAACCGAAGGATGGCGCCGCGGCGCATTGAGTGCGTAATTGCTGCGGTCCTCAACTATTTCGTTCTCTGAGATATGCCCATTGATCCCTCCCTCCTGGC
>RFJS01000465.1 GCA_003694825.1 Verrucomicrobiota bacterium
AGAAGTCTCTTGCGATCGCCCGCCTTCCGGATGGATTGGATGGTGATCCCCAAAAGAGAGGCCGTTACTCTGGCGCCCATACGAATCACACCCAGGACCAGGAGAGGAAGACCATGACCGACGAACTGCCTGAATACATCGGCGAACTGCCCAATATCTGCGGACGCGAAGATCTCATCGAGCGTACGGTGGAGCAATCCGCGGGCCAGTCCGTGTTCCGCGATCGCAATACGATCGATTTCGGCAACATCCGTGCGGCGGCGGCCATTGCCCTGCACATGCATCAGCCCCTCATCCCGGCCGGAGGCGGCGATCTGCAGACAGCCGCGATCATCAGCAACCTGCAATACATGATGGAGAACCAGGGCATCGGCGACAACCACAACGCCCCGGTGTTTCTCTGGTGTTACAAGCGCATGGGGGAATTCATCCCGGAGCTGGTCAACGCCGGCAAGGAGCCGCGGGTGATGCTCGAATACTCCGGTACGCTTTTCCACGGTCTGCGGAAGATGGGGGCCAACGATGTCTTCGACGCCCTCCGCACCATCACCTGCAATCCCGAATTCGCCCGCTGTGTCGAGTGGCTTGGCATGCCCTGGGGGCATCCGGTCGCGCCGTCGACGCCGGTGCAGGACTATCGGCTGCACGTGCGCGCCTTCCAGCATCACTTCGCGGCCATCTTCGGGCTCGAGGCGCTCGGGCGCATCCGTGGCTTCTCCCCCTCGGAGATGGCGCTGCCGAATCATCCGGATGTGGCCTACGCCTTCGTCAAGACACTGGTAGATTGTGGATACAAGTGGGTGCTTGTTCAGGAGCATACTGTCGAGCAGCCCGAGAATGGCCATGGCCCGGAGGCGAAACACCTTCCTCACCGCCTCGTCTGCCGCAACTCCGAGGGCGAGACGGCGGAGATCATCGCCATCATCAAGACCCAGGGCAGCGATACCAAGCTCGTGGCGCAGATGCAGCCCTGGTATGAGGCGCAGAGCCTGCAGCGCTGGAAGCTGGCGGGGAAGAGCGTGCCGCCCCTGGTGACCCAGATCGCCGATGGCGAGAACGGCGGGGTGATGATGAATGAGTTTCCCCCGAAATTCAAAGAGGTCGTGCACGCCGCCTCGCACACGGACGTGCCGCTGATGAACGTGACCGAGTATCTCGAGCACCTCGAATCGCTCGGCAT
Organism: Verrucomicrobiota bacterium; assembly: GCA_003694825.1. Taxonomy (GTDB): domain Bacteria; phylum Verrucomicrobiota; class Verrucomicrobiia; order Opitutales; family Opitutaceae; genus J108. The sequence continues at coordinate 1,181 of RFJS01000465.1, forward strand.
CACCTCGGCGGATTTTCCGGTCATCCAGCCGATCCTGCAAAAGCGCATCTGGGATCGCTTCGAACCGGGCGGCGGTCCGGAGAAGCTGGCCGCGGTGATCGAGGAACTGCGGCGTGAGGACGACCGGTTCCACATGGACGGTGGTTCGTGGACAAACGACATCTCATGGGTGCGTGGATACGGCGATGTCCTCGGCCCCATGGAAGAGGCGTCCTCGAAGTTTCACGAAAAGGTATCGAAGGCCGGGATACCCACCGACGATCCCCGTTACCGCAACGCCCTCTTTCACCTGCTCTGCTCGCAGACCAGCTGCTATCGCTACTGGGGGCAGGGGATCTGGACGGACTACGGACGCGAGATCTGCCGCCGCGCCATCGCGATCATCGAAAACGACTTCTGAGGCTTCCGGCGGCCAAGCGCGGCGGCGGTCAACAGGCAGCGTCGTCGAAGGCGGCCAGGTCGAGATTCTCGAAGAGGGGGTGCGCGGCCTCGCTGGCGGCGAGGTGCGCGGGGTCGATCTGCCTGGAGGCGATGCCCTCCGCGAGGGTGTCGAAGTCGGCCAGCAGCGCGGCGAGCTGTTCCATGGCCGTTCCGACGGAGACACCGGCCCGGATGAGAAACGGCCAGTCGGATGCCTGGGCGAGCAGCAGGAGGCGGCCGGCGTGGCGCAGGGCCCGGCGGGTCAGCGGATCGGCGTCGCCGCGGTGGGCGCGAAGCAGGGCGGTGAACCGCGCCCACGCCATGTTGAGCTGCGGGTAGATCCAGGCTGTGTCGCGATTGATCCAGAAGGAGAAGTCGCCGTGCTGTCCCCAGGTGGAGGCGGCCGGCATGGCGGTATCGCCGGGGAAACGGGCGGCGGCCTCGGAGGCGTTGCACGCCTCGAGCCGGGGTTCGGCGGCGACTTTCCGGAGCACCCTCTCGAGCCATTCCGGCCCTTCGAACCACCAGTGCCCGAAGAGTTCGGCATCGAAGGGGGCGAACCACACGCCGCTCTCCCGCGCGACGCCGTGCCGGAGGCGGCCGACGAAGTCCTCCGCGTGGTCGCGGACGCGCGCGAGGGCCGCGTCGCGATCGTAGAGGCGCTTGGTCTCGCAACCGGTGACGCGCCAGTATTTCAGGCCCGCGGGAAGATGCCGGCCTGCGAAGGAGGGGGGCAGCTCCGCCGCCGCGAAGTCATGGATGCGGTCGCGATAAAACTCCCGGTAGCAGGGATCCCCCGGATACCCCTCGGCGGCGCTCCAGACGATGCGGGAGATTTCGTTGTCGCGGCCGAGGACCATGAGCCCGGATGACGGGCAGCGCAGTGCTCGCCGCACGCCGGCCGCGGGCCGGGGACGCGCCTGGCGCACGCCGTGGCTTTCGAGGCCGGTGGTGCGGATGCCCTCCGCGGCGAGGTGGCTGTCGAGGCCGGGGAAAAAGCCGCACTCGGGCAGCCAGAAGAAGCGCGGCCGGAAGCCGAAAGTGGTTTCGAAGGCGTCGAGGCCGATGCGGATCTGGGCCCGGATGGCGGCGGGGTTGGACTGGTGGGCCGGGAGAAAGGCGTGGGTGGCGGCCGTGGTGGCGAGTTCGATACGACCGGCCCGGTGAAGGGCGAGGAGCGTGCCGGGCAGATCCCGCCGGCAGCGTTCCCGGAAGGTCTTGAGGACGCTTCGCAGCCGCGCGGCGTGCCAGGCGGCGACCGCCGCGAGCTCGCGGGAGATGTGGCCGGAGTCGCGATCGGCGAGCGTGAGGGTGTCCTGCAGCCGTGTTTCGAAGCGTTCGAGCAGCGCCGGGTCGCGGAGCATGGCGAGCAGGGGCGGGGAGATGGACAGCGTGAAGGAGCCGGGGACGCGGTCGGCTTCGAGCCGATCGAGCGCCTGCACGAGGGGCAGGTAGCACTCGGCCATGGCCTCGAAAAACCAGGTTTCTTCGAGCGAGGCGGGCTGGCCGGGCCGCCGGCACTCCGGCAGATGGGCGTGCAGGACGATGGCGAGCGCGCCTTGCTGAGCGGCGGTCGGGCCCGCCTCCGGGCTATTGGGCGAGGAGCACAAGGTGTGGCAGGAAGAGCGCGCCGGCGGGCACGGGACGCACGATGCGGAAACGCCCGGCGGCATCGGTGGAGACTTGCGGGGGGAGGAGCGGTCGGCACGCGGGGTCGCGCACTTCACCCTCGATCTCGACGAATGCGCTCATGGAGAGGGCGGCTTTCTGATCGGGCATTTCCGCAAGAAGCTCGACGGAGGGGGCGGCCTCTTTAAACCCCGTGTCGGCCACGGCCTGGAGCAGCAGGGTCCACGCGGCGGGAAAGGACTGGATGCGATGCTGGCGATAAAAGCGCCCTCCGGGCAGCACCGGGACTTCTGCTCCGCCAAGCCGCAGGCGATACCCCTCCGGGAGCAGGCCGGTGATGACGAGGGTGGCTTCGAGGTGGATGGGCGCGGCGTTTGCACCGAGATCGTCGACCTGGCTGGCGAGTCGGCTGCTGGCTCCGCCGCGGCCGGCTTCTGCCCCGGTCGGCGGCGGGGGCGGGGAATCGGCCGGGGTTGGCTCGAGCGAGACTTCGCCCTCCGGGCTCGGCAGTCCGGCGGCCTCGATGATGGCCCGCAGGGCGCTTTTGACGATGCGGCGTTCGTTGAGGTGCGGCGTGACGGGTGGCGCCTTGATCGTGCCCTGAGGTTGTGGCGGGGAGGCCTCGGCCGGGGCGGTGGCGGCCGGGAGGCGACGAAGTTCTTCCGGAAGCCCTTCGATGGAGCCCGCGATGCGGAGGATGGCCGCTTCATCGAGAGCGGGGCGATGCCGGGGCTGAGCGCGGGTTTCCGAGGTGGCGGCAACCGGGGCGGACGGTTGGGACGACTCGGCGGCGGTATCGGGCCGGGATGCGTCTTTCACCGGGGCCGCCGGCGGCGCATCCGTCCGCGCGGCCGGTGCCTCGGTGGGTTCCGGCGCTTCGGGCAGCCGGACGGGGAGCGACATGACGAGCGGTTCGAAGTCCGTATTTTCGCAACGGGTGCCGATGGCGGCGACGATGGGGGTGTCGATCCGGGCTTCAAAGGTGAAGAAGCCCTCGTGCCAGGTGGAGTGCACCGGGTATTCCGCGATGGCTTCATCCCCGGCGCCCTCGCCTTCGCCCGATCCCGCCCGGGCGGTGCTGCGCTGGAGCCGGAAAACGAGGGTGGTGCCGGGCCGCGAGGCCGACGGCAGCATTTCCGGGCCGAGATACCAATGCGCGAAGACCCGCTGGGGGTCGACCGGGACGACGTGCAGCTGGGTGGGCAGGGGCTTCTGCGGACGGGATTCGGGCGAGGACTGTCCGGGGGGCGGGGCCTTGTCTGCCTGCTTCCGGCGGGATCGTGAGGGTCTGCTCCTGGATCGGCTGGATTTCATGGATGTCGATGCGCTGGCGGGACGGGATGACCGGTGAGGGTATCCTGGATCAGCAAGTATCCTGCCGCCGGAGCAGGAGCCAAACCACAAAGCGCGCCGGAGGGCAATTTGCCGGTTAAGAATCGGTGCCGGGGTGGGCGGCGCAGAGGCGAAGAGAGGTGCCCCGGCGGGCGTGCGAGGCCGCGGCGCGCGTTTCTCGGCCCGGGCGGCCGCCGCGGGGGCGCCGATGAGCGGGCGCGCGTCTATTTGTCGCGGATGTAGTCGTAGACGTTGAGGTAGTGCTGGCCGGGCACGTTCCAGGAGTAGTCCCACCGCATCGCGTTGATGATGAGCTGCCGGAAGTGCTCGGGATACATGTAGTAGCAGGCGATGGCGCGGGCGAGGGCGGACTCGACACCGAGGTCGTCGTCGTTGTGAAAGACGTATCCGTTTCTCTCGTGCAGGGGGCGCTCGGAGTAGTCCTTGTCGAAGACCGTGTCGGCGAGCCCGCCGACGGCGCGGACGATCGGGATGGTGCCGTAGCGCATGCCGATGAGCTGGGTGAGGCCGCAGGGTTCGAACCGGCTGGGCACGACGATCATGTCGGCGCCGGCGTAGATGAGGTGGGCGAGGTCTTCGTCGAATCCGATTTCCAGATGAGAGTCGGGGTTGTCGTTGATCTCATGTTTGATGCGCCGGAAGTAGTCGTCGATGCCGGGTTCGGAGCCGCTGCCGAGCAGGATGAACTGGGCCCCGTGGTTGACGCTGTAGAAGAGGGCGTGGCGCACGAGATCGAGGCCCTTCTGGGGGTCGAGGCGGCCGATATAGGCGATGATGGGTTTGTCGTTGTCGGCGAGCAGGAGGCGTTCGCGCAGCGCCTTTTTGTTGGCGTCTTTGCGATCGAGGGTGTCGACGGTGTAGTGGCTGGGGATGTGGGGATCCGTCTCGGGGTTCCACACGTCGTAGTCGATGCCGTTGAGGATGCCGCCGTATTTGACGGCATGGGTCTGCAGGGTGCCTTCGAGGCCGAACGCGCCGCCGCGGTCTCTCGCTTCGCCCGCGTAGGTGGGAGAGACGGTGTTGACGAAGTTGCTGTAGACGATGCCCCCCTTCATGAGGTTGAGGGAGCCGGGGTGGTGCCAGCCCAGCCGGGTGTCGTCCATGAAGTATTCGGGGCGGTGCAGGCCGGTGGCGCGCAGGACGTAGTCGCCGCAGATGCCCTGGTGCTTGAAGTTGTGGATGGTGAAGCAGACCCGCGAATGCCGCATGCCGATGTGCTGATAGATTTCATACAGAAGCACCGGCACGAGGGCGGTCTGCCAGTCGTGCACGTGGATGATTTCCGGGTGTTTGCC
>RFJS01000466.1 GCA_003694825.1 Verrucomicrobiota bacterium
GCCGCACATCTGGGGAGCGGGATGGGGTATCCAGGATTTTGGGATGAAGCAGTATTACCTGCATCGCGCCTTCCCGGAAATCTTCCCCGCCCGTTACCTGTTGCATGCGCTCAACTTTGTCCTCGGATGCCACCCGGGGCCGAACAACGTCTCGTTCGTCTCGGGAGTGGGCGCGAAGTCGCTCCTCGTGGCCTATGGCATCAACCGGGGAGAATGGTCGCACATCCCCGGCGGCGTGGGCTCGGGAACGGCGTTGATCCGGCCGGACTTTCCCGAGCTTCTCGAATGGCCCTTCCTGTGGCAGCAGACCGAGTATGTGCTCGGCGGCGGCACGACGGACTACCTCTTCCTCGTGCTTGCGGCCGACCGGCTGCTCAACGAAAACTCGGGAGACTGATCGATGCGGCTGTTTCGATTCACCCCCAGACGGGTTCTGTTCATCCTGGCCGCCGCCGCCGCTGCCCCGGCCGTGAAGGCTTCTTCAAAAGTCGAGTTCGTCTTTCCCGTGCCGGTGTCGGCGGATCCTTACGCCGACGAAGTGCGTGGCACGGTGGAGCGGCCGGATGGGTCGGTCATCACCGTGCCGGCGTTTTTCCTGCATGCGGGGGATGACGGGGCGAGATTCGCGGTGCGCGTCTTCGGGCGCGATCCGGGGATGTATCGTCTGGTTGGCGTCGAGCGCCGGGAGGCCGGTGACTGGCGGCCGCTCGCCTTTGGGGCCGAAAGCGATCGGGAGCGGTGGGTCGATGCGGCGGCGCGGCGGCGTTTCGTGCGCGTCGATCCGGAGCATCCGCGCAGCTTCGCCTTCGAGGGCGGCGGCGCCTACGTGCCGATCGGGGGAAACCTCGCCTGGCAGCCGCCGGGCACGGATCCGGTCCCGTATTACCGGAAGCGGTTTGCCGCCTTTGCCGCGGGCGGGCTCAACTGGACGCGCATCTGGATGGCGCACTGGGCTGGCCTCAACCGCGACTGGCTGCCCGGAGAGGCGACGCGTCGGCAGCCGGAGCCGGGCACGGTCGATCCCGGCGTGGCGGAGCGGTGGGACGCGATTCTCGAGGCGGCCGAGCAGGCGGGCGTCTACGTGCAGGTCGTCCTCCAGCACCACGGTCCCTACAGTTCGCGGGTGAACAGCAACTGGGCCGAGCATCCATGGAACGTCGCCAACGGCGGCTTCCTCGAGAAGCCCGGCGATTTCTTTACCTCGCCGAGGGCCCGCGAGATCACGAAGCGAAAATACCGCTACATCGTGGCGCGCTGGGGATGGTGTCCCGCCGTGCTGGCCTGGGAGCTGTTCAATGAGGTGCACTGGACGGATCCGCTCTACATCGATCACGATGAATCGGCGGTGGCGGCCTGGCATGCCGAGATGGCGGAGTGGATCCGGTCGCTCGATACACACGGGCACATGGTGACCACGAGCATGGACCGTGTGGACAGTCCGGTCTGTGCGCCGATGGACTACCTGCAGCCGCACCTTTACGTCCCGGATGCGATTGCCGGGGCCCGCGTCATCGAACCCGAGGTGCTCGCGTCGCGCCGCCCCGTTTTCTTCGGCGAATTCGGCGATGATCAGGCGCGCCTGAGCGAGGCGCAGAAGCGTGCCGGCGTCGGCCTCGTCCCGCCGGTGTGGTCGGGATTGATGGGCATGCTCCATCTTCCCGCCCAGCAATGGTATGTCGATCGGCTCGTCGAGTCGGGGCGGCTTGGGGAGCTGGCGGCCGTGGCGCGATTTCTCGATGCGACGGGCCTCGCCGAGCGGGAGGATCTCGAGCCTTTCTCGCCGGCGGTGGCGTCCGAACAGCGGCTTCCGTTTGTGCTGCGGCCGGCTTTCACCTGGGAGCGGCGGGGCGATCCGGCGGTGA
>RFJS01000005.1 GCA_003694825.1 Verrucomicrobiota bacterium
CCATGCCCCACAAAATCGGCTCGATCATCCACCTCGAACGCCGCGGCTACATGTTCGGCGCCGACCAGTGGCAGCGTCTCCACGCGCTCGCTCCCACCGTCGCCACTGAATCGCCCACCCCGTTGAGCGAGGACGAGGCCATCGAAATCCTGCACGACTGCACGATCGCTCTCGGCAGCTGGCGCACGCCGCGCCCCACCCCGCGGCTCCTCGAGGCCTGCCCCGACCTGCGGCTCTGGGTGCACGTCGCCGGCAGCGTCAAGCCGCTCTTCAACGACGCCGTCCTCGCCCGCGGCATGCACATCGTCTCCTGCGCCGCGCCCATCGCCGACAACGTCGCCGAATTCACCCTGGCCATGCTCGTCACCGGCCTTCGCCACATCTTCGACCACGCCCGCCATATGCGGCGGCCCGGCAGCCCCCGTCCCCCGCGGGGCAAAATGCTGTGCGATTCCACCATCGGCGTCATCGGCGCTTCCCTCGTCGGCCGCCGCGTCATGCGGCTGCTCAACACCATCGGATGCCGGATCCTCCTCTACGACCCCTACATCGACGAGGCCGGCGCGGCCGAGCTGGGCGCCACGCTCGAGCCTGATCTCGTCGAACTGTGCGCCAACAGCGACGCCGTCACCCTCCACGCGCCCTACCTCCCCTCCACCCGCCACATGCTCCGCGCCGAGCACTTCCGCGCCATGCGGGATGACACCGTATTCATCAACACCGCACGCGGCGGCTGCATCGACGAGCAGGCGCTCATCGCCGAACTCGCCCGGGGCCGCCTCGTCGCCTGCCTCGACGTCACCGATCCCGAACCGCCCGACGCCGACAGCGCGCTGCGCCGCCTCCCCAACGTCATCCTCACCCCGCACATCGCCGGCGGCGCCGGCAACCTGCGCATGGGCCGGCTCGCCGTCGACGCCGTCGAAGCCTTCATCAACGACCGCCCCATCCCCGGCCGCGTCGATCCCGCCGATCTCGACCGCATCGCCTGACGGTGCCGCCGCCCGCCCTCTCCCTTCCCGGACGGGCATCACCGGTGATCAGCCCTCACCCCAGGCCTTCGCGCGCAAGTCACGCGGGCTCATGCCATGGAGCTTGCGCACCCAGCGGGAAAAGTGAAAGGGCGTGGCAAACCCCGACCGCCACGCAATCTCGCTCACAGACAATCCCGTCTCCCGCAAAAGCCGCACCCCGTGCTCCGTCCGCGCCGTCCACAACGCCCGCATCGGAGTCGTTCCGAGATGCCGGCGAAACAGTTTCACCAATTGCGCGGTTGATACACCCGCGGCGCGCGCGAGAACCGCGAGGCTCGCCGGTTGATCGAGGTTGGCCCCGATCCAGTCCAGGGCGCGGCGCAACGCGTCGGGCTCGCGAATTCGGCTCCTCGGCTCAGCGTCCAGCAGGCAGGCATGCAAGGCGGCCAGGCCGAGCGACCGCAGCAGTCCGGGAGAGCGCGCCCCTGCCTCGCCGGGCACGGACAGACCGATCTCCAGGATCTGCGCCAGCCGCTGGCTCATCGGCCGCACCCGCCCCACCTCTGCCACGACCCGCGCACACTGCGCGGCCAAAGATGCGTCGACCACCCCGCCATTCACCGAACACCACAGATGCCGTGTCGTGCGCGCCGGCGAAAACCGAAACATCTCCCGGAAACCGGGCAGAAACAGCCCCACCTCCCCGGCGGTGAGCAGGACTTGCTCGTCCTCGACCCTGACGCGCGCCTCGCCAGCGACCACCGCCACAAGCTGATAGTCCGGCTGAATCCGCGGCCCGTAGGCACCGCCGGCGTGATAGGTGACATCGCCGAACACGACGTGCTCCGAGGAAACGATTCGGAGCATTCTGGATAGGTTTTTGAACGCACTGGAGGTCGAGCGAGGCACGGAAGATATGCTACTGGATAGGCATGCCATAGCATGGCCTCTCCGGCGACCGCCACGGGAATCCATGCGCCATCCGCTTTTCCGCCCCCGGCCCCATGGCCAACCGCCTCACACCATGAAGATCGCCGCTATGCTCAAACTCACCATCGGCTCCACGCTCTCCGTGCTCGGCGCCCTGCCCGCGTCGGCGGCGGAGTATCACGTCGCCAAATCGGGGAACGACCACAACCCGGGCACCATCGAGCAGCCGTTGCTGACGATCTCCGCCGCCGCGGCAAGAGCCATGCCCGGCGACACCATCACCGTCCACGAAGGGATCTACCGTGAGCGCGTGAACCCGCCGCGTGGCGGCGTCTCCGACCGCCGGCGCATCGTCTATCGCGCCGCCCCCGGCCAGCACGTCGTCATCACCGGCGCGGAAGTCATCAAAAACTGGACACACGTGCAGGGCAGCGTCTGGAAGGCCACCCTCCCCAACACCTTCTTCGGCGATTTCAACCCCTACAGCGACCGCATCCACGGCGACTGGTTCAACCCGAAGGACCGCGACCACCACACCGGCGCGGTTTACCTGAACGGCCATTGGCTGGCGGAAGCCGCCCGCCCGGAAGACGTGTTCGCCGAACCAGGGCCCCAGGCGCTCTGGTTCGCGCGGGTCGACGACGCACACACCACCATCTGGGCACAGTTCGCGGACGTGAATCCGAACGAAGCGCTCGTGGAGATCAACGTGCGCCAGACGGTCTTCTATCCCGATCAGCCGGGACGCAACTACATCACCGTGCGCGGATTCACGCTTCGCCAGGCCGCCACCCCCTGGGCGCCCCCCACGGCCGAGCAGATCGGTCTCATCGGCACGCACTGGAGCAAGGGCTGGATCATCGAAGACAACACGATCGCATACTCAACCTGCGCCGGCCTCACGCTCGGCAAACATGGGGACGAATTCGACAACACCTCCGCCAACAGCGCCGAGGGCTACGTCAAGACCATCGAGCGCGCCCTCGCCCACCCCATCCCCTGGTCGAAGGACCACATCGGCCGGCACATCGTCCGCCGCAACCACATCGCCCATTGCGAACAGGGCGGCATCATCGGCAGCCTCGGCGGCGCTTTCAGCACGATCACCGACAACGTCATCCACGACATTCACGTCCGCCGCCTTTTCGGCGGATCGGAAATGGCCGGGATCAAGCTCCACGGCGCCATCGACACCGAAATCACGGGCAACCACATCCATCACACCGTGCGCGGACTCTGGCTCGACTGGATGGCCCAGGGCACCCGCGTTTCGCGAAACCTCCTGCACGACAACACAAGCCACGATCTGTTCCTCGAGGTCAACCATGGCCCCTTTGTCGTGGACAACAACCTGTTGCTCTCCCCCGTCTCGGTCCTCGACATCTCCGAGGGCGGCGCCTTCGCCCACAATCTCTTCGCCGGCAAGATCATCACACGCGCCGAGCTGGACCGGGAAACACCGTATCACCGCCCTCACGACACCGCCATCGCCGGCCTCGCCGTCACCCGTGGTGGAGACAATCGCTTCTTCAACAACATCTTCGTCGGCGGCACCCTCGACGATCGTGGCCTCGATGACTGGATTCGCAAAATGCCACACGCCCATGGCTTCGGTCTGTTCATCTACGACGACAAATCCTTCCCCTCCCGCGCCGAGGGCAACGTCTACCTGCGCGGAGCGCAGCCCGGCCGCGATGAAGCGAATCCGGTAGTGCTTCCCGGATACGCCCCCGGCATCCGCCTCGTCGAAGCGCCCGATGGCTGGCGTCTGGAGATCAGCCTCGACGCCGCCTGGGCGGCCACGCGACATCGAAAGCTGGTCACCACCGAATGGCTCGGTCGCGCCCGCGTGCCCGACCTCCCGTTCGAAAACGCCGTCGGCGAACCCATCGCGATCGGAATCGATTACTTCGGGAAGGCGCGCGCCGAAGAAAATCCCTTCCCCGGTCCCTTCACCCGAGAGGCATTCGATCGGGCCTCTCTCCGGGTCGCCGCGTCCTGCCCCTGCCGCTGACGGGACGGCAGGCCCCTGTCCTGAATCGGTTCAGTCCATTTCGGTTCGCCTTTCCGGGCCGGTTTCCGATCGATGGATCCGTGCCTGCCTCATCCATCTCCGAGCCCCAGATCACCGCCCTTTTCGGCGCGGGCGCCGTCCGCACCTGGGAAAACCCCGAAATCACCGCAATCAACAAGCTGCCGCCGCGCGCCAGCTTCCTCCCCTTCGAACGGGCGGCTGCTGCCCGCTCCCGCGACCCCCGGCGCTCGCCCTGGGTGCTTCCGCTCGATGGCGATTGGGATTTTCGATACGAACCTTCCCCCGAGGCCGCGATGCGCACCCTGCGCCGGGGCGTGCGCCGCTGGGAGACGATCCGGGTGCCGGGAAACTGGGAGATGCAGGGGTTCGGCCGCCCGCATTACACCAATGTGCAAATGCCCTGGCCCCACGAGCCGCCCCGGGTGCCCGAGGAAAACCCCACCGGCATCCATCGCCGCCGCTTCACCGTTCCCGCCTCGTGGGCCGGGCGGCGCATCGTCGTGCACTTTGGCGCCGCCGACAGCGTGCTCGCCGTCTTCTGCAACGGCGTCGCCATCGGCCTCTCCAAGGACTCGCGCCTGCCTGCGGAGTTCGACCTCACCGACGCCGTCCGACCGGGCGCGGAAAACGAGCTGATCGCCGTGGTCATCAAATGGTCCGACGCCTCATTCATCGAGGATCAGGACATGTGGTGGCTCTCCGGCCTGCATCGCAGCGTATGCCTCTTCGCGACACCCCGAACATTCATCGCCGACGTGCGCTTCCGCCCCCATGTATCGGCCGACCTGCGACGGGCGGAACTCGAGCTCACGGCCGCCCTCGGCTTTCATCGCGAGATCACCCACGGATGCGCCGTGGAGCTGCAGCTCTTCGATCCCGCCGGCCGGAAGGTCTTCCCGCGCCCTCTGCGCCGCGAGGTCGACTCGTCGCGCACCCAGAACCTCATCGGCCGCCACGAAGCCCACTTCCGCGCCACCATCCCGGCGGCGCGCCTGCGGCTCTGGAGCCATGAAACCCCGGTCCTCTACACCGCCGTCGTCACCGCCCGCACGCCCCATGGCACCAGCCACACCGCCGTCCGTGTCGGTTTCCGGCGCGTCGAGCTGTGCGGTCGCGATCTGCTCATCAACGGCCGGCGTGTCCTCATCAAAGGCGTCAACCATCACGACCACCACGAGACCCTCGGCAAGGCCGTCCCCCTCGCCACGATGCGCCGGGATGTCGAGCTGATGAAGCAGTTCAACTTCAACGCCGTCCGCACCTCGCACTACCCCCCGGACCCCGCCTTCCTCGACCTCTGCGACGCGTTCGGCCTCTACGTCATCGACGAAGCCAACGCCGAATCCCACGCCTTCCACAACCAGCTCTGCCACGATCCCCGCTACGCCGCCGCCTGGCTCGATCGCGTCATGCGCATGGCCATACGCGATCAGAACGACCCCTCGATCATCGCCTGGTCTCTCGGCAACGAAAGCGGCCACGGCGCCAATCACGACGCCGCCGCCGGCTGGCTTCGCCACTTCGACACCACCCGCCTCGTCCACTACGAGGGCGCGATCTCCAAACACCAGTCGCGGCTCTCCTGGGCCCATGGTCAGCTCGCCACCGACATCATCTGCCCCATGTATGCGACGCTCGACGAACTCCGCGCCTGGGCGGCCTTCGTCGAGGAACAGCGTCCCGCGGCCACGCTCCCCGGCCGCGCCGAGGACCTGAGCCCGTTGATCGAGCAGACCCCATCCGTGCGACCGGAGCCCCACGCCACCGGCCGCCCGCCCATCCGCCAGCTCCCCCACCCGCTGGACCGCCCCCTCATCCTCTGCGAATACTCCCACGCCATGGGCAACAGCAACGGTTCGCTGGCCGACTACTTCGAGCTCTTCAGAACCACCCCCGGCATCCAGGGCGGCTTCATCTGGGAATGGCTCGACCATGGCATCCGCCGGCGCCTGCCCGACGGACGTGAATACCATGCCTACGGTGGCGATTTCGGCGACGAACCCCACGACGCCAATTTCGTCTGCGACGGCCTCGTCTCCGCCGACCGCGTCCCCCACCCGGCGATGTGGGAACACAAGCACCTCGCCCAGCCCGTCTCCGTATCGCTGGCACGGGCCTCGGACGACGGCGCCGAGATTCGCATCGGCAACGAGCACGACTTCGTCTCCCTCGGCGGCGTAGTCGGGACCTGGCAATTGCTCGTCGACGGCGCGGAAGTGCTCAGCGGCCGGCTGCCCCGCCTCACCGCCGCGCCGGGCACCTCGCAGACCGTGCGCCTCGCCTGGCGGCGCGACGCCGTTGCGCCGGGCCGTGAACGACACCTCACACTGCGGTTCTTCACCCGCGAAAAGACGATCTGGGCTCCCGCCGGCCACGAAATCGCCTGGGCGCAGCTCGAGCTGCCGGCGCCGGTCCGTGCCGCCGGCCCCGCGCACCCACGCGCCGCCGCACCGGCGTCCGCGAAATCCGTTTCCTGGCAGCTCGACAAAACCCCCGGTTCCGTCCTCGTCACCTCCGGGAAAACCCGCGCCACCTTCGACGTCGATTCCGCCCTGCTCGTCGATCTCGCCGAGGGACGCGCCTCGCTCCTCGCGCTCGGGCCGACGCTGCAGATCTGGCGCGGTGCCACCGACAACGACGGCATCAAACTCTGGAGCGGCGAGCGCCCCTCTCCGCTCACCGAGTGGCGCCGGCTGCAGATCGACAGCCCCCTCACCTTCGAGCCGGCGGACTTCCGCACGCGGGCGGCGCGCAACGGCACCGTCGTGGTCGAGACCGTCCATCGGGCCACCAGCCGGGATCGGTGGGACGACTTTCTCCACACCCAGCGGTTCCGCTTCGAGCCCGATGGCGGGATCCTCGTGGAAAACGACCTGCGCATCGGCGACCCCGCCCTCACGGACCTGCCCCGCATCGGCGCGCGCCTCGACCTGCCGCCCGGCTTCGAATACCTCCGCTACTTCGGCCGCGGCCCCTTCGAAAACTACTGTGATCGCAAGGCGGCGGCGATGCTCCGTATCCACACCACCACTGTCGACGAACAATACGTCCCCTACGTCATGCCCCAGGAGCACGGTCACCACACCGATGTCCGCTGGCTCGAACTGTCCAGGCGGCGCAACCGTGGCCCGGCTCTACGCATCGAAGGCGCCCCGCCCATCGAGTTCAACGCCACCCACTTCGCGGCGGAAGACCTCTACGCCGCCCGCCACACGATCGATCTCGAACCGCGCCCGGAAACCATCCTCTACCTCGACCACGCCCACCGCGGCCTCGGCACCGCCAGTTGCGGGCCCGATACGCTCGAACGCTACCGCATCCGTGGCCGCCGCTTTCGCTGGCGCTATCGCCTCGCCTGTCAGCCCGTCCCCGCGCAGTGATCCCACGGATTCCTTGAACCAGCGCGCCCCGCTCCGGTTCCCGCCACAGCGGCCGCCGCATTGCCGCAGTCAAATTCCCGTAAAACCGCCGCGCTCTTTGGGGCTGCCGCGCCGGTGACGACAGGCCTGCGCGGTGGCCGGCGCACCCCCCCCAACCGGAAAGCGCCGCCATTGCGCCACAAGCCACTGATTATCTTTATCTTACGCATTTAGCCCCACGTTCACCTCACCCGCACCCTCACGGACATCCGCCAATCGCACTACGTACATTCCGGTAAAGGCTGCGGAAAATACCGACGATACCCCCGGTAATTCCTGCCGATAACCTAGCTGCACGCAGACACCATGAACTCACCCGCTTTCTCCCATAGCCTTTCTCACCGTCGCCACGGCTTTACACTCATCGAGATGATCGGCGTCCTCGCCATCATCGCCATCCTGGCGGTCGTCATCGTCCCGCGCGTCTTCCAGACCATCGCCAGCTCGCGCGTCACCAACGCTGTCGCATCGATCAATTCCGCCAAGGCCGCCGTCACCGAGTTTGCCGCGCGCTATGGCACCATCCCCTACACCAACGGCAACGCCCGGCTCGACGATCTGCTCCTCAAGGCGGGCATGCTCGAAACCCGTTTTGAAGTGCCGATCGGCAACAAGCCGGCCAACCCGCCTGCCGCCGCCCGCTGGGTCGAGACCAACGGCGTGTGGACGGCCAACGGCGGTTCCAGCCAGGGCAGCATCTCGCGCCTGATCTGCCGACCGGCGCGCAGTGGCACCCCGTCCACGACCTACGGCGCCAACTTCCGCCTCGACGGCTCCACCGACCTGCCGACCGGCGCCCGTGTCGTCTCCGCCGTGCTCGTCAACATCACCGCCCGCGAGGCCCAGGAACTCAGCGACAAGATCGACGGCGAGGCCCTCACGCCCGACAGCCTCAACGCCGCCGACGAGCTCGGCCGTGTCGTCTACCGCGCCCCCAACGGCGCCGGGCTCACCACCGCCTGGGTCTACATCGCCCACCAGTAACGACCGTCCCGTCCGCCGGCGGGACCACTGTCCCGAAGCCGACAACGCTTCCTTCAGAGCTGTTCCGATTCGCAAGCGGGCGGGGTGCATCCTTCGCCCGCTTTTTACGATGTCCACCGCCTCCCCCATATCGAAGAAAAAGCGCCTGGGCGATCGCCTCGTCGATGCCGGCCTGATCACCCGCCAGCAGCTCGAACTGGCCCTGCGCGAGCAGAAGCGATCCGGCCGCCTCATCGGCGCCGTCCTCCAGGAACTCGGCTTCGCCTCCGAGCAGGACATCGCCGCCTTTCTCGCCCAGGACGCCCAGACGCCGACGATCGACGTTCTCTCCCTTCACGTCGATCCGGCCGCGGCCACCCTGCTCCCCTACGACCTCTGCCGCGAGGCCGTCCTGCTGCCCTTCGCCCGCGAGGGCGACACCCTCAAGGTCGTCATGGCCGATCCCTTCGACGTGATCGCCATCGATCGCGTCGAGCAGGCCACCCGCCTCGCCGTCGAAGTCTACAACGCCCCCGGCGCCGACATCCTCGAGAAACTCGCCATCACCTTCGAGCGCGAGGGCTCCATCGACCAGACCATCGATGAGCTCATGCAGATCAGCCGGCAGGCCGAAGGCGACGAAGCCACGGCCCCGATGATCCGCGCCGTCGAGCAGATCATCACCGCCGCCGTCCGCAAATCCGCCAGCGACATCCACTTCGAGCCCGACGAAAAATCCCTGCGCATCCGCATGCGCTGCGACGGCGTCCTGCAGCCCTTTCTCCTCGTCCCCAAAGACCTGCAGGACCCCTTCATCGCCCGCGTCAAGGTCATGGCCAACCTCGACGTCTCTGAAACCCGCCTGCCCCAGGATGGACGCTTCGCCCTTCGGATCGGCCGCCACGAGCTGAACCTTCGCGTCTCCTGCCTGCCCACCCACTACGGCGAAAGCGTCGTCCTGCGCATCCTCGACAGCAGCGGCCTCGTCCACGATATCGCCACTCTCGGGCTCCGCGACACCGACGCCCGCACCCTCGCCGAAGCTGTCGAAAAGCCCCACGGCATCATCCTCGTCACCGGCCCCACCGGCAGTGGCAAGACGACCACCCTCTACACCGCCCTCAACGCCGTCAACCGGCTCGAACGCGCTGTCTTCACCCTCGAAGACCCCATCGAATACCGCCTCCCGCATGTCCGCCAGACCCAGGTCGCCGAAAAGATCGGCCTGACCTTCGCCGCCGGCCTGCGCACCCTTCTGCGCCAGGATCCCGATGTCCTGCTCGTCGGCGAGACCCGCGACAAGGAGACCGCCCAGCTCATGGTGCGCGCCGCCCTCACCGGGCACCTCGTCCTCAGCTCCCTGCACACCAACGACTCCTTCGGCGCCGTCCCCCGCCTCATCGACCTCGGCGTCGAACCCTTCCTGCTCCCGCCCACCCTGCACCTCGTCATCGCCCAGCGCCTTGTGCGCCGCCTCTGTCCCTCGTGCCGGCAACCCGTCGACGATCCTCTGGCGCAACTCGAGGCCTTCGGTTTCACCGCCCCCGCCGGCCTCGAGCCCGCCCTCTGGCAGCCGGGCGCCTGCAATGAGTGCCGAAAACACGGATACAACGGGCGTGTTGCCATCTTCGAATTTCTCAAGTTCGACGACGATTTCCGTCCCCTCATCCAGGCCGGCGACGCCGCCGGCATCAAGCGCCTCGCCCGCGAAAAGGGCGCCCGCCTCCTGCACGAAGATGGCATCCGCCGCGCCTTCGCCGGGGATACCTCCCTCGCCGAAGTCTTCCGCGTCGCCATGGAGAACTGATC
>RFJS01000067.1 GCA_003694825.1 Verrucomicrobiota bacterium
GCGTGCCCGACTTCACAGGCAGCCACCCACCCGTAGTGGCCGTATTCATTCAACCACTTTGAGTAGAAAACATGCACGCGCCCCTGATCGTCGTAGATCGGCGAGCAGCACCACACGTTGTAGTCGGGATCCTCGAGAATGCGCCCGACCGGCCGCAGCCGCCTGGCGAAATCCGACATGACCGGCTCGCGCTCGAAGAGCCGCGTCTCGCCCTTGAAGCGATCGTCGCCGGCCATGCCTTCCTTGTTCGGGAGATGGGGTTTGCTCATAAGTCGTGTTGTCGTGCCGCTTCGTCGGCCGGCGATCCACCGGCGGGGCTGATGTAGATGTAGTATGCGCCGGCGATCATCCGGCCCGCGCGATCGAGAAACCGCCCCTCGACCGGATACTCACCGGCCTCGAGATCGATGTCGAAGACGACGGCATCGGCTTCCCCCTTTACGGGCCGCACCTGCCGCTTCGCCCCGACATGCAGCGCGACCGCCTCGACCGGAAGCGCCTGCATCTCGCCGCCGTAAATCAGACCCTCGACGGGCCCATCGAAGGCCCATGCGTCAGCCTGCTTTGCGACGACCGGCACGCCGGCGATCGGCGCCCGTGCCTCGCGCGGCCACCGCCGCACTTCGAAACGGTATTTCCCCGGCCGCGCGACTTCGATGTGCCAGCTTCCGGCAAGCGGACTGCCCGCCGCCACCTGCGCGTGATTCCACGGCACATCCGGCAGATGCCAATCGGAGGGATGCAAATAGACCTCCGGGTCGTCGGCGGTGCCCACGACAAACCGGGGTGGCTCCCGATCGCCCGGCGTCACCATCGCCCAATAGCGGCGGTGAGCCGCCCGCATCCGCTCGACCAGAGCCGGATGATCGGCGATGCAATTGTGCGCCTGCGCGGGATCGGCCGAGAGATCGTAAAGCTCTGTATCGTTCACCAACCGCCAGCGCCCCGTCATCCCGGCGGTCTGCGCCCACGGATGCGCGACAAAGGTCCGCTGCGTCTCGAAGAAGACGATACGCTCCGGCAACACCACCGAGGGATCGCGCAACTGCGCGCCGAAGCTCCGCCCGTCAAACTGGATGGCGCCGTCCGCCGGCAGGTCGCACAGCTCGACAAGCGTCGGCAGAATGTCGAAGTGACAGGTCAGCTGGCTGATCTCACGTCCGTGCGCCAGGCCGCCCGCCGGCCAGCGAATGAACAGCGGCACGCGATGCCCGCCTTCGTAGACCTGTCCCTTGTAGCCGCGCATCCCGGCATTGAAGACCCGGACTCCCGCCGTCCCCCCGTTGTCGGTCAGAAAGATGAACAGTGTATCGTCCGCCACGCCGGACGCCTCGAGAGCGGCCCGCAAATCCCCGATCCGGCGGTCGATATACTCGATGCTCGCAAAGAACCACGCGACGTCCGCCGGCACCCGGTTGCGGTATTTCTCCGCGAGCTTCGGATCGGGCAGAGTGTGCGGATGATGCGGCACATAGGTCGCCAGGTAGACGAAGAACGGCTCCTCCGCGGCTGCCCGCTCCCGAATGTAGTCGATGGCGGCATCGAAGAAGACATCGACCGCAAAGCCGGGGCGCGCCTCGCGCACGCCGTTGTGCCAGTAGCGATCATTGACGCGGTCGTTGTCGAACCAGTCGTCGGTGGTCCCGGTGCCGCCGTCCCCCTGCCCCAGCCATTCTTCGAATCCCCGGTCCATCGGACGATAGGGATAGTTGGAGCCGAGGTGCCACTTGCCAAACAACGCCGTCCGGTAGCCGGCCCGGCGGAAGAGCTCCGCCATCGTCACCTCTCCCCGCCGCAGGTGGTTGCCACCGCAGACGGTGTGCCACACGCCCACGTGGTGCGCGTAGCGACCGGTCATCAGCGCCGCGCGGGTCGGCGCGCAGGTCGGGTCGACGTGAAAGTCCGTGAAGCGCACGGATTCCGCATGCAGCCGGTCGAGATTCGGCGTCTCGATCACCGGATTTCCATGACACCCGAAGTCGCCATACCCCTGGTCGTCCGTCATCACGAGCACGACGTTCGGGCGGCGCGGACCCGCCGTCGCGGCATGGCTCGACGGGAAACCCGTCACGACGGCCGCAAACGCCACGAGCAGCCACAACCACCCCGACTGTGCCGCCGCCGGGCGGAGCGGAGCGCCTACGCGCGGAGACTTCATGTTTTCATGCATGCAGATAATCACGGCGCGACCCTTTCAGCCAGCTCGGATCACCACCCCGGGTGAACCGCAACCGCTTCGGGTCCCACCCCAGCGATGTCTGGTGGTAGTAGGTGAGATTCATCAGGTGGCAGCAGATGGCGGAACGCGCCCCCGCCTCGACATGCGCCAGCGGGCGGCCGCGGCTGAGCACGGCATCGAGGAAGTCCTGCTGGTGACCGCCGCTCGGCGGCGTCGGCAGGCGCACGGAAGCATCGCGCAGGAACTCCCGCTCGGTCAACAGCACGGCCCGGTTGAGCGACCCGTCCGCCGGCTCGAGAAACTGATGCACCGTCCGCCCCTCCAGCTCGAAACGAAACTTCCCCCGGCTCACCTGGATCCGTCCGTTCTCACAGAGAAAATCGACGTGGAAGCCCTTCTCTCGGCTGACTTCGACACCGTCATCGTAGACAAGCCGCGCCCCGTATCCATTTGATCCATCTTCGGGCGGCATCGCCGCCACCGGACCGGAATCATCCCGGTCCAGCGCCCATTGCACGATGTCCAGATGATGGGCACCCATGTCACAAACCCCGCCTCCGCCATACTCCATGTAGGCGCGCCAATGCGGGAAAAACTCGTGGACGCCGCGTGGACTCAGCTCCGAATGATACGGCCGCAGC
>RFJS01000001.1 GCA_003694825.1 Verrucomicrobiota bacterium
AGCCTCGTGGTAGACGGCGCAGGCCTGGTCCCACGGGAAGTGGACTTTCACGCCGCAGCCGATCACGAGCAGGCGGGTGCGTTCGCTCGCCGGGAGCGGCGGGATGATTTCACGCAGGAGAGGCGTGACGATGCCTTCTTTGGGAAGCGGATAGGGCATGGGGCGATTCTGCCGAATAGCGGCTCGGCCTTCCAATACCGCGAGGGCGGGAAAAGATACTTTTCTGGCATGACATGCCGCCTTTTTGCGTATAAAAGAGCGTGAAAAAGATTGATGAAGCCCCGATTTGAGCAGATCCGCCTCGCGCACGGGCAGTCGTTTTCATGTCTGGATTATCGAGAGCCCGTCTTCGACTGCCCCTATCACTTTCACCCGGAGGTGGAGATGACACTGATCAGGGAGAGTGTGGGGACGGTGATCCTGGGAAACGGCATGCGCCGTTTCGGGGCCGGCGATGTGTTTCTGATCGGGGCGGGGGTGCCGCATGCGTTTCTGAATTCGAGGGACTGGCCGGAGGCGGGGCGGCCGGCGCATTCGGTTGTCCTGCAGTTCCGGGAGGATTGTTTGGGCGCGGCGTTCTTCGAGCTGCCGGAGATGCGGGGTGTCCGGGCGCTCCTGGTGCAGGCGCGGCATGGGATCGTCTTTCAGGGCGGGACGGCGGTCGCGCTGGCGGAAGGGTTGGAGGCTCTGCGGACGGAGCGTGGGGTCGGGCGGATCCGGGGATTGGTGCGGCTGCTGGAGATCGCGGTGGCGGCGCCGGCAGGCGAGCGGGCGTCCATCTCCACGACGTCGGTACAGGGGAGCATGAGCGCAGCCGACGAGCGCCGGCTCAACCGGGTGATGGCTCATATCCAGAAAAACCTGACGAGGCGGCTCACCGTCGAGGAAGTGGCCGCGGTGGCGAGTCTCTCTCCATCGTCGTTCAGCCGGTTTTTCCGCCGGGCGACGAAGCAGCGGTTCGTGCGCTTCGTCAACGGCCTGCGGGTGAATCTGGCGTGCGAGCGGCTCGTGTCGACGGATGATACGGTGATCGAAATCGCGCTGGCCTGTGGGTTTGAGAATCTGGCGAATTTCAATCGCCGTTTTCGCGACATCATCGGCAAGTCGCCCTCGCAGTATCGGCGTGAGTTTCGCCGCATGGCCGGTGGTGACACGGGGGAGTAGTCCGGGGTGCCGACCGCACCCGGGGGCGAGCGATCGAGCCGGCGGCGGCGGCGCCTATGACCGGGCGCTGAGGCGCTCGCCGGCGAAGAGGTATTGCTGGGCGAGACCGGCGAGATGGCCGAAGTGGACGCGGCCGAAGTGGGCGATTTGCGCCGGGGACCAGCCCTCGAGATGGTAGCGGGAGCGCATGGCGCGCTCGATCCAGGTGTCGACGGGGAAAGCTTCGAGGCGCCCGGCGCCGAAGAGCAGCACGCAGTCGGCGACTTTCGGTCCGACGCCGGGGAGCGACTGGAGTGCCTCGCGGGCCTCCGGCCAGGTCATTTCCTCGATGGCCCGGAGCAGACCCGGCTCGGCGGCGAGGCGGCGGGCAACCGCGGCGATGTGGCGGGCGCGGTAGCCGAGACCGCAGGCCCTGAGCGTCTCTTCGGAGGTGGCGGCAAGCCGTTCCCACGTGGGGAGCGCATGGATGCCCGGTGCGATCGGTTCACCGAGGGTGTCGGCGAGCCGGGCGATGATCTGCTTGATCTGTGGTATCCGTTTATTGGTGCTGCAGAGGAAGCCGAGCAGGGTTTCCCCGATGGGCTGGCGGAGGATGCGCAGGCCGGGGAAGGCGTCGATGCACCGTGCCAGGTGGGGGTCGGTGCGCCAGGGAAGCTGGTCCGCGAGGTCGTGCCAGTCGCGATCGGCGCCGAGGTGGGTGATCGCGGCAGCCATGTCTCCGCCATGGATGCGGACCTCGAGTGCGCTGCCGGATGACCGCACATCGAGGGCCAGGTGGCCGCTGACGCCCGACCAGGTGCCGTCCGCATGTCGGTTCCATCGAAAGCATTGGCCGCCATCGAGCGTTTCGGCGAGCGTGTGCTCCGGGATGGGAGAGAGCGAGGGGAGCGGCGTCCAGGCGGCCGGCATGGTTGCGGGACGGGCTGTCGGCGGCGCGAAGGGCGAGGGCACTCAGTTGTCGCCGGTGTCGGGTGTGCTGTCGCGGGGACGGCTCCAGAGGAAGCTTTCGCGCGAGTCGATAAGCGCGCCGGTGGCGTCAAGGATCTCGATTTTCCAGGCGAGCGGCAGTTGTTCGCGGTCGTAGGGCCAATACTTGCCGGTGAGGCCGACGTCGAGGCGGAGTTTGTGGCGTCCGTCACCTTTGAAGGGGAAACGGTAGACGTGGGGCTCGTCGCCGTCGGGTGGGATGACGTGCAGAACCACGGTGCCGTCGGGCACGGGGTGCCGATCGCGGTCGACGAGCCGGACGATGTAGTAAAAGCCGGTGCGTTCGCCGGGCTGGCTGCGGAGGATGACGCGCTTGCCGGGGTTTTCCTTGCCGGTGAAAAGCTCCGAAAGGCGGACAAATGATCGAGCTTCCCGGAAGCCGGTCCAGAGCCGGGCGATTTCCGGCCGGGCGATGACGGCGTTCGGGAGCAGGCCCGTGGCGAGGACGGCGCACAGCAGAGCGAGAGAGGTGAGGAGACGAGGACGCTTCGGAGACGGGTGCATGAGCGATGGCGGCCGATCTCCTTGCAGAGGGAGGTGGCGTTGTCAAAGCGAGGGGGGCGGCGGATTGACAAGGCGTGTCTCGCGCGCCGCCGGTTTTCCGGCCGTCCGAGCAGGAAAGCGGGCCGCTGCCGCCCCCGGAAAAGGGTGGCAGGGGCGGGATTGTTCTGCGGCCGCGAAAGAGCGCGGCCGCGAGTGTCGTCGCTTCGCTCCTCGGTAGAACCCGCGTCAGGTCGCGGTTTCAACTCCCGCCCCCTGAAAAAAGGCGAAGGCCCGCTGCCGATGGGCAACGGGCCTTCATTGGGTGCAGGGGCGGGATTTGAACCCGCGACCTTCAGGTTATGAGCCTGACGAGCTACCAGACTGCTCCACCCTGCAACAGGTGAGAGCGCAGGAAAGTGGAAACGTTTTCCGTGGTGTCAATGGGATTTTTTCAGGAAATCGCAGTCTTTTCTTGCCAGCGGTGGAGGGCGGCTGTCCTCTGTCCGCTTTTCTCCCGCGAGACGGCATGCCGGACGTCCCGCGGGAGGTTCGCGAAACCGGCAGACTCTATCGAAAAATCATCCGAGCAAGGCATGCCACCGCGCAGGCCTGTGTCTGGAGACAGACATCAACAACCATGAATATCACACCCAAAGACCTCCTCGACGCCGGCGTTCACTTCGGCCACCAGACCAAGCGCTGGAATCCCCGCTTCAAGGGCTTCCTCTTCGATCACCGTCAGGGTATCTCGATCATCGACCTGACCAAGACCCACGCCTGCCTGGAAAAGGCCTGCCAGTTCCTCGAGGAGACCGTGGCCAACGGCAACGACGTGTTGTTTGTCGGCACCAAGCGTCAGGCGCAGGAGATCATCCGTGAGGCCGCCGCGACGACCGGCATGCCCTTCTGCGTGAACCGCTGGATGGGCGGCACCCTGACGAACTTCGAGACGATCAAGCGCTCGATCGCGAAGTATAAGCGCTACCAGGAGATGGAGACCAGCGGCGAGCTTGCCAAGTTGCCGAAAAAGGAAAGCTCCGCCATCAAGCGCGAGATGGACCGGATGCACCGCAACCTCGAGGGCATCACCGGTCTGACCGAGCCGCCGAAGGCGATGATCGTGATCGACATCAACTACGAGGACATCGCCGTGGCCGAGGCCCGCCGCCTCAACATCCCGGTGGTGGCGCTCGTGGATACCAATTCCGATCCGTCCCTCGTGGACTACCCGATTCCGGGCAACGATGACGCGGTGAAATCGATCCGCATCATCGTCGAGGCGCTCGTCGAGGCGATTCAGAACGGCCTCAGCCAGCGCGA
>RFJS01000467.1 GCA_003694825.1 Verrucomicrobiota bacterium
CTGACTTTTCGGCTTGGAAGGGCCGGGCATGGCGGGACAATCCCCGGCACTCGTCATGCGCATCGGCCTGGCCCAGATCAACACCACCGTCGGCGACCTTCGCGGCAACCGCGAACGCATCCTCGCCGCCTATCGCGAACTCGTCGACAAAGGCGCCGAGCTGGTCGTCTTCCCCGAGCTGGTCGTCACCGGCTACCCGCCCCGCGATCTGCTTTTCAAGCGCCGCTTCGTCCCCGACAACATCGACTCGCTCCACGCCATCGCCGCCGAGACCGGTCCGGTGCCCGCGCTCATCGGCTTCGTCGACCGCAATCCCGAAGCGCGCGGGCTCGCCTTTTTCAACGCCGCCGCCTGGTGCCGCGAAGGCCGCGTCGAGGCGGTCGCCCGCAAGTGCCTGCTCCCCACCTACGATGTCTTCGACGAAGACCGTTATTTCCAGGCGGCCGACGCCCCGACGGTCGTCGAATGCTCGGGACGCCGCATCGGCATCACCATCTGCGAAGACATCTGGACCCATCCTCTCGTATCGCCCCGGCGCCGCGAGCCGATCGATCCCGTCGCCGAGTTGAAAAAGGCCGGCGTCGATCTGCACATCAACCTCTCGGCCAGCCCCTGGCACCACGGCAAAGAGCAGCTCCGCAGCCGCCTCGTCACCGACGGGGCCGTCGCCTGCGGTGCTCCGCTGGTCTACTGCAACGCAGTCGGCGGCAACGACGAACTGATCTTCGACGGCCGCAGCCTCGTCGCCTCCGCCGATGGCCGCATCCTCGCAGGCCTGCCCGCCTTCGAGGAATCCCTCAGCGTCGTCGACCTCGAGGGTGAGCCGGACATCCATCCCACCCACGAGCAGGAGGAGATGGCCAATATCCACGACGCCCTCGTGCTCGGCCTGCGCGACTACGCCCACAAGAGCGGCTTCCGCAAGGCCATCCTCGGGCTCTCCGGCGGTATCGACTCGGCGGTGACAGCCGTCCTCGCCGCCGAAGCGCTCGGCCGCGAAAACGTCACCGGAGTGAGCCTGCCTTCGGCGATCTCCAGCGAACACAGCCGCAACGACGCCCGCGCGCTCGCCGAAAATCTCGGCATTCGCTTTCTCACGGTCCCCATCGCCGGCATCGTCGAAGCGGCCAGCGCCACGCTCGCCCCGGTCTTCGAAGGCACCACGCCGGATGTCACCGAGGAAAATCTCCAGGCCCGCGCCCGCGGCATGGTGCTCATGGCCATGTCCAACAAGTTCGGCTCGCTCCTGCTCACGACCGGCAACAAGAGCGAACTCGCCGTCGGCTATTGCACCCTCTATGGCGACATGGCCGGCGGCCTCGCCGTCATCTCCGACCTGCCCAAGACGAAGGTGTATGCGCTGGCCCGCTACATGAACCGCGAGCGCGAGATCGTCCCGGAGAACACCATCACCAAGCCGCCGTCGGCCGAGCTTCGCCCCGGCCAGGTCGACCAGGACTCCCTCCCGCCCTACGAAGTGCTCGACGCCATCCTCAAAGCCTACGTGGAAGAGGGGCTCTCCTCCGCCGACATCATCGAGCAGGGCTTCGATCCCGATGTCGTCCGCGATGTGATCCGCAAGGTCGATCTCAACGAATACAAGCGCAAGCAGGCCGCGCCCGGCCTCAAGATCACCCCGCTCGCCTTCGGCGTCGGGCGGCGCATTCCCATCGTCCAGAAATACATCAGCTGATCCGCCGGGCCGGATCATTGCTTTTTCGTCTGTCTCTCTCATGGCCACCACTTCCGAACAACTCTTCCAACGCGCCCTGCAGCTCATCCCCGGCGGGGTGAACTCGCCGGTGCGTGCCTTCCGCTCCGTCGGTGGCACCCCCTTCTTCACCGAACGCGCCGACGGTGCCACCCTCACGACCGTCGACGGGCGCTCGCTCATCGACTATGTCTGCACGTGGGGTCCCGCCATCCATGGGCACAACAACCCCGTGATTCGCGAAGCCGTCCAGGCCGCTCTCGAGCGCGGCACGAGCTTCGGGACACCCGGGCCCGCCGAAGTCGAGATGGCCGAACTGATCGTCAGCATGGTGCCGTCCATCGAAAAGGTCCGCATGTGCAACAGCGGCACCGAAGCAACGATGTCGTGCATCCGGCTCGCCCGGGGCTTCACCGGGCGCAGCAAGATCGTGAAGTTTTCCGGCTGCTACCATGGCCATGTCGACTCCCTCCTGATCAAGGCAGGCTCTGGCGCCCTCACCCTCGGCAATCCCGACAGCGCCGGCATCCCCGAGGCTTTCGCCCGCGAAACGATCGTCCTGCCCTTCAACGACACGGCCGCGCTCGAGGCCGCATTCGCCGAATACGGCAGCGAAATCGCCGGCGTGATCCTCGAGCCCTACCCGGCCAATGTCGGTCTCATCCTGCCGCGTCCCGGCTTTCTCCAGCACCTCCGGGATCTCTGCTCGAAACACGGCGCCGTGCTCATCTTCGATGAAGTGATGACCGGCTTTCGCGTCGCCCCCGGCGGTGTGCAGGAGCGCGAAGGCATCACGCCCGATCTCACCGCCCTCGGCAAGATCATCGGTGGCGGTCTGCCCGTCGGCGCCTTCGGCGGCCGTGCCGAAATCATGGATCACCTCGCGCCGCTCGGCCCCGTCTACCAGGCCGGCACGCTCTCGGGCAACCCGCTCGCCATGGCCGCCGGCATCGCCGCGCTCCGCCTCCTCCGCGAAACCGC
>RFJS01000468.1 GCA_003694825.1 Verrucomicrobiota bacterium
ATACGCCGCCAACAGCGGCGGCGCCATGCCCATTGACATCCTCGAAAGCGAGACGCATTGACCACCCGATCCCTGTCCGCAACCTCTCCCGCAGACGCCATGCCTGCACCATCATCGGAACCGCAGACCTCCGCTCCAAGCGTGCCGCTCCTCGGCCAGCCGCTCTTCCAGGTGCTGGCCTATGCCGCGACCCTCTTCATCGTCATCGGCGGGCTCAAGGCCGCCGCCGGTCTCGTCGTGCAGATACTCGTCGCCCTGTTTCTCGCCATCATCACCACTCCGCTTTTCGCCTGGATGCGGCATCGTCGCATCCCCGTGCCCGTCGCACTCACGGCGATGCTCGTGCTCGCCTTCGGGGCGATGCTGGTGCTTTTCATGATCTCCCAGCAGACGGCGTCGGCAATTATTCGCGACGTCCCCTTCTATCAGGAGCGCGCCGTCGCGCTCATGCGCCAGGCCGAGACGCTGCTCGAGCGGTGGGACCTGCCCTTCGAGCTTCCGGAGGAAACGACCACGCTCAACATGCGCGCCGTGCTCGCCCCCTTTGCCGCCGCCCTGCAGGGGCTCACCAGCGGTGTCGGCGTCGTCTTTATCGTCGGCATCCTCGTGGTCTTCCTCTGGATCGAATCGATCACCCTGCCCGACAAGCTCAACCTTCTCGCTCCGGGCCTGCGGCGGCGGCTCGGCGATGTCGGCGCCGCCATCCGCAGCTACATGGGGCTGAAGGCCGTGATGAGCCTGCTCACCGGCGCGCTCGCCGGCCTGCTCTGCTGGCTCATGAACGTCCCCTACGCGGCCCTGTGGGCGCTGCTCGCGTTTATTCTCAACTTCATTCCGACCATCGGTTCCGCCGTCGCCGCCGTGCTGCCCATCGTCCTCAGCCTGCTCATACACGGCCCGGGGCCGGCGGCGATCGTCGCCATCGGCTACCTCATTATCAACGTCGGCGTCAGCAACGTCATCGAGCCCCGTTTCATGGGCACCGGCCTCGGCATGTCGCCGCTGGTCGTCATTCTCTCCATGATCGTCTGGGGCTGGATCCTCGGTCCCGTCGGCATGCTCCTCTCCGTCCCGCTCACCGTCGCGCTCAAGATCGGTCTCGAGGCCGTCCCCGAAGGCCGGGTGATCGCCGGTTTCCTCAGCTCCCGTATCGAAACGGAGGACACGGCGCAGCTTTCTTCAAAAACGCCCCCGCCAGTCCGCTGATCCGCCCGCACCGTCCCCGGCACCGATCACGTCCGTGCACCTCTTCGCTCTTACCCCAGCCCTCGTCATCGACATTCCTCTCCACGCTCCCGACAACCGGCACCAACCTTCCTCTCCATCCGTCAACTCGAGGCGATGGATCGCTCGATTCGCGTCGCGTGGCCATTTCGGCCTCCGCCCTGGCCATACATCTCTAACCCGCCTTCCGATCTTCACCTCTCCCGGGAGGGCGACCCCACCGTCCCTCCCTCCCCGAGCCCGGGTATGCCATGCCAGATGCGATCGCGATGATCGTCCCCAGGCCCCGTGCAAAGAGCATAAACCCGGCCTGAAGGCATGCGCCACCCTCTTCCCTCAAAATCACATCACACCGAGTGCGTCGATCTGCACCCGAAGCCCCACACCGGAAGCCAGCGGCAGAAAGCACCCGCCCGCCGCGCGGGCCGCACCGCCCCCCTCCGCGCGCTTGCGCTCAGCGTCCCTCGACCGCCTGCGCCGTCGGAAACTCCGTCACCAGGCGCATCACCAGATCCCGCGCACGGCCGATCCGATCCGCGTTGGTCTCCTGGGGCCGCCGAATCGACGACGTGATGCTGAACCACACCAGCTCCTTCGTCTTCACATCGTAGGCCTCCACCGCGACAAACGCCTCCTCTCCCGGCTCCAGCCGCTCGTCCGTCACCCGCGCCAGATCTCCGTAGCCCGTCACCCAGCCGGTCGCCGCGTGCGCCGGGGTAAACCCATATTTCTCGAGCTCCGGCCGCGGAAGCACGGCGGCATGCGCCGCCACCGCGAAATCGGCCTCCGCCATCGGCACCTCGCGATAGCCCTTCGCCACCAACACCGTGCGAATCACATTCTCCACAATCGGTGCTGCCCGTCGAATCACCCGCGGATCCAGCCCCGGCACCGTCTCCGCCGGCTCCACGATCGCGAACGTCGTATACGCGCTCACATCCACTCCCGGCTTCGCCTGCGTCAGATAGCGCGGCGAGCGGCCACACCCGGCCAGAACAAGCACAGCCAGCAGCGGATGAAACAGAGAAAAAAGGCGTCGATGGGACTTCATCATCAGAAAAAACAGAAAAGGGGAAATGACAGGCCTATCAACTGGCGTCTCATCCGCTCGCGGTCCAGCGACAAAATTCGCCCTCACGGCCGCCCCCGTTCCGCCTGCCTGCCGACCGCCCCGGCTTCCCGCCCCCAAAATTCCCCTCTCCGCGCTTTTCTTCCTTGTCGAGCCTGCGGGTAATCCCCATACAGCCTCGCTTTGCGCGTGCCGCACTGCCCGATGGTGTAATGGTAGCACGAGTGACTCTGACTCACTTTGTCTAGGTTCGAATCCTAGTCGGGCAGCCATCACCCCGCTCGCCGGGTCTACGGGGTCTACGCCAAAGTTTGGGGAGGGGATCATTGGTGTTCTTCATGACGGGGTGGATTTAACCGCACTGTGCGATGACGCGCAGGCGGTAGTTGTGGAA
>RFJS01000469.1 GCA_003694825.1 Verrucomicrobiota bacterium
CCGAGAAACGCGTGCCCGTCCCGGCGCTCGGTGCGCAGGGCGACAAAGAGCTCGCCCGGCTCCAGCTGCCGCGTGTCGATCGCGAAACCGCTGATCGCGCGCCGGGGCGGCTGCGTCCAGGATCCGGCGCAGTCGGCGGCGAGGAGCTGTGGATCGAAGGCGGGCATCGGTGTGGCGCGGCAGGCGGAGGCGGAAAGGCTCAATCGGCAGCCTTCATTTGTTTGACCGCGATGAGTTCGCGAGCGACCTGCCGGTCGTCGAAGGTGATGACGGTGTCCCCAAATTCCTGAAACGGCTCGTGTCCCTTGCCGGCGATGAGCACGGTATCGCCCGGACGGGCGGCATCGAGCGCGAGGCTGATGGCGCGCCGCCGTTCCTCGACAAACTGGATACGTTCCGGCGCGGTGACGCCGGCCTTCATATCCTCGAAAATCTGTGCCAGCGGCTCCTTGCGGGGATTGTCCGCGGTGGCCCAGCCGAAGTCGGCGAGCTCCTGGACGGCCGCAGTCATGCGCGGCCGCTTGGTGCGATCCCGATTCCCTCCGCAGCCGAAGACGACGAGGAGCCGCCCCGGGGTGATCTCCCGGAGCATCTCCAGGGCGTTGCGCAGGGCGTCGTCGGTGTGGGCATAGTCCACGAGCACATTGCAGCCGAGCGCGTTGTCGATCGCCTCCATGCGGCCCGGGATTCCCGGAAGGGTGGCGAGGCGCGGCAGCAGGGCGTGGAGGTCGTAGCCGAGCCCATGGCAGATGGCGAACGCACACAACAGGTTGCTGACATTGTAGCGTCCGAGCAGGCGCGTCTCGACCATGGCACTACCCTTCGGCCAGGTGAGCCGGAAGGTCGTGCCGCGAAAATCGACGTTGACCTCGCTGCCCCGCACCATCGCCTCGGCGTCCAGTCCGTAGGTCACGGTGCCGACGTCAGGCGGGATGCTCTCGAGCAAGCGACGACCCCAGGGATCGTCGATGTTGATGGCCGCCGTCCGCGGCACCGAACCGGTGGCGCCGATGAAGAGGCGCTGTTTGGCGGCGAAGTATTCCTCGAGCGAGTTGTGGTAGTCGAGGTGATCGCGGGTAAGGTTGGTAAACGCAGCGGCGGCGAACTGCATGCCGCGCACACGGTGCTGGTCGATGCCATGCGAGCTGACCTCCATGACGGCGCTGCGGCAGCCGGCCTCGTTCATCTGCGAGAGCATCCCGTAGAGGTCGATGGACTCGGGCGTGGTCTTGTAGGAGGGAAGCGTGCGCAACCCGAGGTCATACTGAATCGTGCCAATGAGCCCGACGCGGTTGTCGTCACGCTGCAGCAGGTGCTTGACGATGTGGGTGACGGTGCTCTTGCCGTTGGTCCCGGTGACCCCGATCAGCTCGATGCGCTCGTCGGGCGCATGAAAGAAGCGCTTGGCCACATCGGCCAGGATCTGCCGCGGATGCTCGACTTCGATGACCGTGACCCCCGCCGGAGCGAAGTGCCGTTTCTGCGGGACCACCACGGCCACGGCACCCCGGGAAATCGCCTCGTCGACATAATGGCTGCCATCGGTGCGCAGGCCGGGAAGGGCGAAGAAGAGGCACCCCGGGGTGGCGCGGCGGCTGTCGATCACGATCGACTTGATGCGCGTGTCGAGGCTTCCGCGGACGCTCTTGACGGTGATGCCGGTAAACAGTTCTGCGAGTGGAGTTCCCATATTGCGCCTCCTGAGGCGGGCACGAATGACCCTCCGGTGATATTCCGCCAGGTTTGCCGGGGGTTTGTTGAAAGTGGCGACAGGTGCTTCAGCGTATCCGATCACGGTTCAAAGAAAAGTTGTCGGGCCCTCCCGCCAGCGAACCCACTGGCGGAGCAGCCACAGGGGAGATGCCAAGGTATTGAATGAGTTTCTCTCCGATCGCCTTGAAGGAAGGCGCGGCGACCGTCGATCCGTAGGCCGTGCCCGAAAGGCGCGCGTCATCGATGATCACACTGATGACGAGCCGCGGGTCACTGGCGGGAAAGAAGCCGATGAAGGATCCCACGTGATGGGACCGCGAATACCGGCCATCGATGATCTTCTGGGTGGTGCCGGTCTTGCCGGCGACTTCGAAGCCCGGGATGGCCGCTTTCGGAGCAGTGCCGCCGGGCGCGCACACGCCCATGAGCAGGTGCGCCATCTCGCGCGCCGTCTCGCGACTGACGACACGGCGCCGCTCGATGGGCTGAAACTCGGCGACGATGTTGCCATCGCGGTCGATGATCCGGCGACTGACCTGCGGGCGCATCAGGACGCCGTCATTGGCGATGGCGGCCATGGCGCTGTGGATC
Organism: Verrucomicrobiota bacterium; assembly: GCA_003694825.1. Lineage (GTDB taxonomy): Bacteria > Verrucomicrobiota > Verrucomicrobiia > Opitutales > Opitutaceae > J108. The sequence continues at coordinate 2,305 of RFJS01000469.1, forward strand.
TGCATCGGGGTGACCCCCACGGCATGCCCCATCGGCAGACGGGTGATCGTGAGGCCATCCCACTTGTCCACGGGATGCAGGATGCCCGCGACCTCGCCGCCAAAGGCAAAGCCCGTTTCCTGCCCGAAGCCGAAGGCACGGGCGTATTGATAGAGCCGATTTTCGCCGAGGAGGATGCCGAGGTGCGCCGCCCCGCGGTTGCTGGATTTGGCGACGATCTCGGCCACGGTAAGAGACTCGTAGTGATGCGTGTCACCGGGCAGCCGCTGCAGCCGCCCCCGACGCGAGACTGCTTCCAGCGAACAGTCGAAGGTTGTCTGCGGATTGACCAGCCCGAGATCGAGCGCGGCGCTGGCGGCGACAATCTTGAAGGTCGAGCCCGGCTCGTAGATGTCGGTGATGGCCCGGTTGCGCTGGCTGGCGATGTCGGCGGTGTTGTAGCTGTTGAGGTCGAAGGTCGGGTGATTGGCCAGCGCCAGGATGTAGCCGGTTTTGGGATCGCTGACGATTATCGTCGCGCCGACGGGGTCGAACTTGTCGACGATCCGCCGCAGCTCCGCCTCGACGTAGTGCTGCACCACCGAGTCGATGGAAAGGACGACATGGTAACCGTCGCGCGGCAGAATCTCGCGGCCGCGAAACTGGGCCAGCTCACCGCCGCGGCCGTCGCGCTCCTGCTCCCGCCAGCCATCCTGCCCGCGCAGGTAGAAATCCATGTAGCGCTCGACGCCCATGACCGCGGTGTTCTCGCGGTTGATGTAGCCGATGATGTGGGCGGCGAGGCTGCCCCCGGGATAGGTGCGGCGGTATTGCCGGTTGCCATACACCCCCTTGATGCCCAGGAGCATGATGTCTTCGTAGGTCTCCTCGGAGACGCCGTCGGCGAGCTTGACCCAGCGCACCTGCCGCACGCGACGGCCGTCGCTCGAGGTCACCGTCTTGCGATTAAAGGCTTCGACGACCTTTTCCACGGGGAGGCCGAGCAGCTCCGCGAGATGCGGAAGCATCGGCTCGTCCTCAACGCGCACAGAGTGGGGATCGACACCGACCTGCACGACGGGACGGCTGACGGCGAGCAGGTTGCCATTGCTGTCGCGGATCTCGCCGCGACGCGCATGCAGGATCCGCACCCGCTTGCGCGCGCGCTCGACCTCGGAGACGAGCTCGTCGCGCTCGAAGACCTGCAGATGCACAAGCCGGGCGGCGATTCCCCCAAACGAGGCGAACACCACCAGGCAGACCAGAGCGAGGCGAAATACAGAAACGAGGCCTTTCTGCATGTCTCCTCAGCGTTGCCGGGTTCGGCCCCCGTCGGGAGGCGTGGGGGTGGAGGTGAAGAGCCGATCGAAGCGCTTGGCGGCGAGGCGGCGCTCGACGTTTTCGGTGATGCGAATCACCTGTCGTTCGTCCGGCTGGACGAGATTGAGGCCGAGTTCCTGGTTGAGCCGGATGAGATTCTCCGGACTGCGAGCCTCGGCCACCTCCGCCGCCGCCTCGTCGACGCGCCGCTGCACGTCGGCAATCTTCTGCTCGAGCACCTTGATATTGTTGGCCGTCACCGATATCTCATGACGCAGCCAGACCGCGGCGAAGCCGATTCCGCCGGCATAGCAGATCAGGGCGATCGTGAGCAGCAGGACGCTGCCCCCGAACGAACCGGAATCTGTCTGACGGTCGGTGCGCATCAGTTGGTCTTGCGGATGGCGCGCAGGCGCGCCGAGCGGCTGCGCGGGTTGAGCGCCACCTCCATGTCGGTGGGTGTGATCGGCTTGCGGGTGAGCAGTTCGCCACGCACGACCCGGTCCTGCTGGGCCCGGTTGTCGCTGGCGTCCACCGGCCGGCCGGCCATTTCGCGGAAAAAGCGCTTCACGATGCGGTCTTCGAGCGAGTGGAAGCTGATGACGGCGAGCACCCCGCCCACGGCGAGACGCGCGAAGGCCTCGGGAAGGGCGGCGGCCAGCGCATCGAGTTCGCCGTTGATGGCAATGCGGATGCCCTGGAAGGTGCGCGTGGCGGGATGGATCGGCGAAGTGAACATCGCGCGCGGGGAGGTAACCGATTCGATGACGCCGACGAGCCCGCGCGTGGTCGCGAGCTTTCCGGTACCGCGCGCGGCGAGGATGGCCTCGACGATGCGGCGCCAGTTGCGCTCTTCGCCGTAGTCGCGAATCGCCCGCACGAGCTCATCGCGGGAGGCGGTCTCGAGCCACACCGCCGCCGGAACGCCCTGCCGCGGGTCCATGCGCATATCGAGCGGGGCGTTGCTGCGGAAGGAGAAACCGCGGTCGGCCTCGTCGAGCTGGAATGAGGAGACGCCGACATCGAAGAGGATGCCGTCGAAATCGCGGTGGACCTCCGGGAGGTGGGCAAGGTCGGCGAAGTTGCCATCGGCGAATTCAAAGCGCTCACCATACTCGGCGCGCACGCCCTCGGCCCGCGCGCGGGCGGCGGGATCGCGATCGAGCGCCAGCACGTGGGCGCCGTCGGCCGCCGCGAGAATGGCCCGGGTGTGCCCGCCACCACCGAAGGTGCAGTCGAGATAGCGACCGCCGTCCCGCGGCGCGAGCAGTTGCACCACTTCCCTGGCCAGAACTGGCAGATGTTGGCCCATCCAAAGGCTCAGCGCAAAACTACCGGATGCGAAGTGCATTCAGCAGGGAGCGGCTGGAGGTTTCACGAATGCCAGTGCGGTGAGCGAGCTGCCGGCGGCGCGAGATGATGCCGGTGGGCTGCCCGGAGAAGGTGAAGTGCGGAACGGCGCGGGCAGGGATTTCGCCACCGGCCGGCGCGTGGCGCACGTTGCCGCGGGAGACGGAACCGCCCGAACCGAGAAAGGCCGCGGCCCGGCGGATCGACTCGGCATCGGCAGAGGGCTGAACACGGCGCAGATACTGGGCGAAACGGACGCGGCTCTCGGGATCGCGGATGGTGGAGAAGCGGGCATGGCGAGGACCGAGGCCGACGAGGCCGAGCAGCCCTTCCCATGCGAATCGTAGCGGTGAAATCATGCGTGCCATGGTGATGTCCTCGATTGGTGTCTGTCTGGTGTGTGCCTGCTGGTTGTTGCTGCCGTGGGGAGCGGGGTTGTTGCCTGCGACCGCGTTCAGAGTCCGACCTTCTTCATGAGGTCTCCGAGGTTGTCTCCGTTCTTCTCGGGATCCACCGAGTCCCACCGCTCGGGGCTCCAGATTCCGAACTTGGTCATGGTGCCCACAAGCACCGCCTCGCGGTCAATCCCGGCCCGCTTGAGCAAGGTATCCGGCAATTTGATGCGTCCCTGCTTGTCGCAACCGAAGGAGTGTGCCTGTGAGAAAAACTTGTTCTGAAACTCCTGCGCCTCCTCGTCGCTGAAGGGCATCGCCGAGATGCGCTCGTAGAGCTTTTCCACCTCGGCCGGCGGCAGGACCATGATGTGGCCACTGGGATGCGGCAGCGCCAGGTAGACCTCGCCCTCGTCGCCCGCAAAGCGCCACTTGGCCGGAATCGTGAGACGATTCTTGGCGTCAAGGGCATGCCGGAACGACCCAACATAGAATGGCCTGGAGATACCTGTAATCAACGCGCGCAGGGGCAGTGAACCACTTCGCCCCATTTCTCCCCACTACGCCCCACATCGTCAAGAACTTCCCCCCCACCTGCCCCCCGAAATTTGCTAACAAATTGTAAACATTTCGCCCGCGTTGTTAACAACGGTGTGAAAACCCGCCAATACCCCTGGTTTTCAGCGGGTTGCAAAGTGAACAACGCTGTGAAGATCTCGCAGGGACGAACGGCTGTTCACACCCGCGCGAGACCAGGCATTTCCCCCGCCGGCACCACACGATCCCGCCGGCTTCCGGCGGGCTTTTCCTTCACCGATTTCCCCCACTCCACTCCTCCGCCGAACACCGGCCCCCGGCAAATGAGCGTAAATGGGCGCGTGAGTGCCCGCATCGCGGGCCGCCTGCATAGCAGAAGGCGGCGGTCCGCATCCGCGAACCGCCGCCTTCTCAAGAATCGAATCCGCCCTCCCGGGCCCCTCCGGGCACCGGGGGGCGAGGCCGTTCATGCCGCGCCCATCACGCCTCCGCGGAAAGCCGCTCTGCCTCGAGGTCGTCTTGATCGAGCAAATCGCGCAGCCTCGCCTCGAAGAAGAATTCCGATTCGCCGAACGCCGGCTCGAGGTCGTCCAACCAGCAGGCATCCTTCGTGAACTTCGCGAAGAAGGGCCGATTCACCCATTCCGGATCGCGGGCCTGAACGAAGTGAAGGACGAAGACCTTCTCACCGTTGATCGTGGCCACTCCATCGACCGCGATCTTGCCCGGCGTGGTGGACATCGACGGACCGCGGACCGTTCGGCAAAGCCCTGACGTATGCCGGTAAGCGGTGGTGAAGATGCGATGGGCCCGCCAGAGCGGCACTTTGAAGTAGTCCTGCGGTCCGGTATCCCGGGCCAGAAACATGTAGTATGGGATCATGCCCATTTGCGTCTGCGTGCGCCACATCTCCGCCCACATCGCCGAATCATCGTTGATGTGAGCGACCACCGGAGACTGGGTCCGGATGTTGACCCCGCGCGAGCGGATGGCCTTTACCGCCGCTCTCACCTCCGGCGTGCTGCACTCGACCACGTGGTTGAAATGCCCCATGAGCGCGACCTGGCGGCCGGACGCGATGATGCGCGAGAAAACGTCGAGCAACGCTTCAGCATCCGCGTCCGAGGTGAAACGCTGGGGCCAATAGGCCAGCGCCTTGGTGCCGAAGCGGATCGTGCGCAGATTCGGCGGATTGGCCTCGAGCAGCGCGTCGACGTAGGCGGCGATGAGCTTCGAGCGCATGACCATGGGATCGCCTCCGGTGAAGAGGACATCCGAGACCTGCGGATTATCCACCAGATAGGCGGCGAGCCGATGCGCTTCACGCGAGGCGAACTTGAGGTCGGACATGCCCACGAACTGAGCCCAGCGGAAACAATAGGTGCAGTAGGCGTGGCACGTCTGCCCCTGCGACGGAAAAAACAGCACCGTCTCGTCGTACTTGTGCTGCATCCCGCGCATCCGCTCCCCGTCAACAATCGGGACATTGTGCTCGAGCTGGCCGGCCGGATGGGGATTCAGCTCCAGGCGGATCTCGTTGACGACCCCCCGCAGCTCCTCCGGCGAAGCACCACGGTCAAGGCAGGCGGCCACAGCCTCGTAATGCGCCTCCGAGAGCATCCTCCGCTGGGGGAAGGTCAACTGAAACATCGGATCGTTGGGAATATCGTCCCAGTTGATCAGGCGCTCGACGACATAGTTGTTCGACTTGAACGGCAAGACACTGCCGACGACGCGGATATCCCGGACGATATCGGCCGGGACGCGGGCAAACTGCGGCAGCTTCTCAAAATTGGCCAGATTGACCGGTTGGTATCGGGTGATGTCGTTCATAATGGGTGAAGGTTACCGGGAGAGGCGGGCCGCAGATTCGCCGGAGAGGCGATCAGACTCTCTGAATCCGCGAGCGACCACCGCTGCTTCATTCTGATCGACGGAGACACACGCCCCGCGCCGCGGGTCGCACACCTCCAACCTGTCTGTCAAACGGACCCCTCAGGATCCTGCTCCCGGCGGATCCGGGAGCGATGTGCCGGGGCGGCAATGGCCGACCGGACAAATCCGGCACTGTTTCGAAAGAAACGAAAGGCAACGGGCAGCGCCCAGCTCCTTCGCCGGATGATGGGCGGAGAGCTTCCCGACAGCGAGCCCGTCCTGTCGAGCAAAAAAATTTTTCATCCATGGATGACGCCCCCTGCCCCGTCCCACGCGAGCCCATCCAACCCGCGTCACCCTCGGGGGCGCGGACGGCGCCAACTCCCCCGGGACGGTCCCGCTGCCGCCGCCTCCCCCGCCGGCCCAATCCTGCCCCGCGCCGCCTCACCTCCACCGCACTCCGCCCCCCCCAACGACCCGACAAGCCATTGACGCCATGCCCATCCCCTGCAAAAGCATCCCGCCACCATGGCAACGGCACACCCGACAGACATCCAGCTCATCGGCGAGGAAGTGGCCATCCGGTGGTCCGATGGCTCCGAATCCTACTTCCGCCCCGATTTTCTCCGGGAACACTCCCCCAGCGCCGCCGCGCGTGGCGAGCCGGACATCTTCGGCCGCATCCATGGCGGCGAAGGGCCGCGGAAGTTCCAGGGCATCACCGTCCTGGGCTGGGACTACGTCGGCAACTATGCCATCCGCTTCAAGTTCAGCGACGGCCACGCCACCGGCCTCTACACCTACGACTACCTTCGCGATCTCGACGCCCGCCAGCAGTCCGACGCATGAAAGCACCGGAAACCGCCCCACGCGAAACTCCGCCTCTGCGCGGCATCCGCGTCATCACCTTCGACGCCGGCGGCACGCTGTTGCGGCCCCACCCGTCGGTCGGGGCCGTCTATCGCGAGATCGCGCTGCGCCACGGCATCGACCGCCCCGCCGCCGCCCTCGATCGCGCCTTCCACGAGGCCTTTCAACACGTCTCCAAAGACGAGACCGTCCTCGATCCCGAAGCCCGCGAGCGCGACTTCTGGTGGCGAGTCGTCCGCCATACCTTCCTGACCACAGGTGAGGCATCCGCCTCCCCGGCTCCGCGAGATGCCGCCGCCGACCGGCTCCTGCGCGAACTCTTCGACGAGCTCTGGATCGAGTTTGCCCACGCCTCGCGCTGGCGGCTCTTTCCCGACGCCCGCGCCACCCTCCAGACACTCCACACAGCCGGCTACAAACTCGCCGTCCTCTCCAACTGGGACAAACGCCTCCACACCGTCCTCGAAGAAACCGGCCTGCGCCCCCTCTTCGACGCCGTTATCATCTCCAGCGAAGCCGGCGCCGAAAAGCCAGATATCGCGATCTTCCGGGCCGCCGAGCGCGCTCTCGGCTGCCCGCCGGCCGCCTGCCTGCACATCGGCGACAGCCGCCGCCACGACATCGAAGGCGCCACCGCCGCCGGCTGGCGCTCACTGCTGCTGCGCAATGACGGCGCCGCCCCCCGCCCGGGCGAAATCGGCGCTCTCGGGCA
>RFJS01000068.1 GCA_003694825.1 Verrucomicrobiota bacterium
CTCGCCCTCGAACTCGAGAGCAAGGGCTACGACTGGGTCAAGGAACTCGCCCCGGTCTCCGCCTGATAGCATTTCCGCAACAGAAGGAGGAACCCATTATGACCACAAATACAGCCGCCCTGGATATCGACCGGGAAAAAGGAAATTTCAAATACGACGTCGAGTACGAATTCGATGCGGGCGTCGGACTCAACGAAGGCGTCATCGACTACATCTGCGACGTCAAGGGCGAGGACGAATGGATCCGCGCCTTCCGTAAGAAAGCGCTGAAGACCTTCCAGGAAAAGCCGCTCCCCACGCACTGGGCGACAAAGGATCTCGAGGTCATCGACTTCGACAAGATCCGCTATTATCTCGCCCAGGGCAGCAAGCCCAAGCGCTCCTGGGACGACGTTCCGGACGACATCAAGGAAACCTTCGAGCGCCTCGGCATCCCCGAGCAGGAGCGCAAGTTCCTCGCCGGCGTCGAGGCCCAGTTCGACAGCGAGGCCGCCTACTCCAACATCAAGGAGGCCGTCGGCAAGCAGGGCGTGATCTTCGTCGGATCCACCGAGGGGCTCATGGAACATCCGGAAATCTTCCGCAAGTGGTTCGGCAAGGTCATCCCCACCGGTGACAACAAGTTCTCGGCCCTCAACAGCGCGGTCTTCTCCGGCGGCTCCTTCATCTACGTGCCGCCCGGCGTGAAGGTGAGCCATCCGCTGCAGGCCTACTTCCGCATCAATGCCGAGAGCTTCGGCCAGTTCGAGCGCACCCTGATCATCGCCGACGAGGGCTCCGAAGTCACCTACATGGAAGGCTGCACCGCACCGAAGTTCAACACGGCCACGCTCCACAGCGCCGTCGTCGAACTGGTCGCCCTCAAGGGGGCAAAGATCGAATACATCACGGTGCAGAACTGGTCGTCGAACGTCTTCAACCTCGTCACCAAGCGGGCCATCGCCGAAGAAGGCGCCACGGTGAAGTGGATCGACTGCAACATCGGCTCCCGCCTCACCATGAAATACCCGGGCGTCATCCTGCGCGGCCGCAAGGCCCGCGGCGAAGTCCTTTCCATCGCGCTCGCCAACGACGGACAGCACCAGGACACCGGAGCCAAGATGATCCATCTCGCCGACGAGACGACCTCGAACATCATTTCCAAGTCGATCTCCGTCGGCGAAGGCCGCGCCACCTACCGGGGCATGGTCAGCATTCCCAAGCATCTCAAGGGCTGCAAAAACAACACCGAGTGCGACGCGCTCCTCATCAACGAGCACTCTCGCACCGACACCTACCCGGCCATCACGGTCCGCGGCAACCACAACTCCGTCCAGCACGAGGCCTCGGTCTCCAAGGTCAGCGCCGAACAGATCTTCTATCTCATGTCCCGCGGCCTCACCGAGGCCGAGGCGATGAGCCTGTCGGTCAACGGATTCGTCAACGAACTCACCCGGCAGTTCCCGATGGAATACTCGGTCGAACTGAAGCGGCTTATCGACCTCGAGATGGAAGGCTCCGTGGGATGACGCCAACGGACGCTAGAGAGCAGCAGACAACCATGATTTCAGATACCACAGCCTCCCGTCCCACATCCATGGAGACCAGCGACCTGCATGGCGCCTTCGAAAAGCATCTCGCCGAACAATCAGGCACGCCCGACTGGTGGATCGACATGAAGCGCAAGGCGTTCGCCGAATACGGCGAACTGCCCATGCCGACCCGCAAAAACGAGCAATGGCGATTCTCGAGCCTGCGTGGCCTCGACCTCTCCGGTTACCACTTCGGCGACCTGCCCTCGCCCGCCGCCGGCAACCCGGCCCTGAGCGAGCAATCCGTGTTCATCCACGAGCGCGCCGGCCGGATGGTCTTCGCGGACAACCAACTTGTTTCTCACGAAGCCGTTTCCGCTGAACTGGCGGACAAGGGCGTGATCTGGGTGCCCATCTCCGAAGCGCTACAGAAACATCGTGAGCTCCTCCAGGAATACTTCATGGCCCAGGAGCCCCATCTCGGCTCCGAAAAGTTTGCCGCCCTGCACTCGGCTTTCGTCTCCACGGGCTCGTTGCTCTACGTGCCGGCCGGCGTGGAGGTGAAACTGCCGTTTGTCGCGCGGCACTGGGCGGTCACCGAGGGAGCCGCGATCTTTCCGCACACCCTCGTCATCGCCGGCGACAACGCCCGCGTCACCCTCGTCGACATCTTCAATTCAACCGCCACGGCGACGCGAAATTTCTCGTGTGGGTTCAATCACCTCTTCGCCGGCAACGGATCGCACATCGAATACTACAGCCTGCAGAACTGGAGCCTCGGCGCCCTCGCCTTCCAGATCAACAGCCTCATTGCTGATCGCGATGCCGAGATCAATTCGCTCGCCGTCAACATCGGCGGCAGTCATTTCCGATCCGAAAGCAACAGCATCATGCGCGGCGCTGGCAGCAACGTGGAGATGCTCTCGCTCAGCGTTGCCGACCGCGAGCAGGAGATCGACCAGCGTACGCTGCAAACGCACCTGGCACCGAACACCCGCTCGAATCTGTTGTTCAAGAACGCTCTCATGGACAACTCCCGGACGATCTTCTCCGGCCTGATCCGGGTCGCCGAAGACGCCCAGAAGACCGATGCCTACCAGACGAACCGCAACCTGCTCATCTCCGACACCGCCGAGGCCAATTCCCTCCCCGGCCTCGAGATCGGAGCCAACGACGTGAAGTGTTCGCACGGCGCCACGACAGCACAGATCGACGACACCGAGCTGTTCTACATGCTTGCCCGCGGCATCAAGCCGCACGTCGCCCGCGAACTGCTCGTCTTCGGTTTCTTCGAAGAGGTCATCAGCCACCTCGACAACGAGGAACTCGCCGAGGGC
>RFJS01000069.1 GCA_003694825.1 Verrucomicrobiota bacterium
CGGTTGCTGGCACCAGCCGTGCGTGATCGGCGCCGGAGACGCGGCCGCCGTCACGCTCGCCCACTCCGGCGGGCTGGCGGTGGCGGTCGCATTCGATGAACGCCTGCGGTGCGGCGTGGACATCGAGCGGCGAAGGCGGCCGGTCGGCGATGTGGTCCGGCACGAGACGACTGCCGATGAAACGGCCTGGGCGGAGGCCGGCGGCGTCGGCGAGGCGGAGACGCGCTGGCTGCTGTTGTGGACGGCCCGGGAGGCGATCGGCAAGTGTCTCGGGGTGGGCCTGCTGCTCTCGGGCCGCGCGCTGGCGACCCGGGACTGGCGTCCGAGCGGAGACGGATGGCGGGCCGCCGCCCGGGAAGCGGGGCCTCTCGGCATCCGCAGCCTCGAGACGCCACAATGGGTGGCGTCACTCGCCGTGCCCGAGGAGGTGGTCGACCAGCCGGCCTTCGTGGCGGTGTGTCGCGCCCTCGGCCGCGAGCTGAGCGGGGCGCGCCGCTGATGCCGGCGCCCGATACCTCTTATTTTTTCAGGAGACGATCGACGATCGGATTGGGAAAGCGTCGATGGACGGTGATGGCATAGAAGTCCTCATGCAGGCCGGGAATCCGGTAGAGCTCGAAGAGATCCCCGCGATCCAGCTCGTCCTGCACCACGACCGGAGGCAGCAGCGCGATGCCGTCGATTTCGCGGGCGAGCAGTCGCAGCATGGCCATGTCGTCGGCTTCCGCGGCGACCAGAGGGGTCAGACCCTGGTGTTGCATGAGCAGATCGAAGTGGTTGCGAATGCCGCTTTCCAGCGTCGGCAGGATCATCGGGGCATTCTCCAGGTCCTCGGGGAAGCGGAAGCGACGCCGTTTCCGGAAACGTGCGCTTCCGATGAGGCTGACGGGTTGTTCCGCGACGAGGTGATTCTGCCACGATGTGCCGGCATCACGCCGGGCCGGACGATTGGAGAGAATCAGATCGAGCGTATGTGCCTGGAGCTGAGCGAGCAGCTCGGCCATGCCCGCGGAAGCGATCACCACCTCGACCCGTTCATCATCGATCACCGGTTTGAGAAAGGAGAGCTGGAAATTGCGTGAGAGCGTGGCCACGGCGCCGACGCGAAGCACGTCGCTGAAACGGCCGCCGCGTTTCTGCAGGGTTGCCAGCATTTCCTCGCCGGTGCGGAAAATCGCGTCGGCGTATTCGTAAACCATCTTCCCCTCCTCCGTGAGATGAAGCCCTTTGTGCTTCCGGTCGAACAGGGCGCATCCGAGATTTTCCTCCAACTGCCGTAGCTGCACGCTCACGGACGACTGCGAGACATGCAGGCGCCGGGCCGCGGCCGTGAGCGAGCCCTCACGGACGATGGCATGAAAATACCGGAGGTGGTGGTAGTTGAGTTGAGTCATTCGTTCGTTTTGAAAGAACGATTTTTTATGATTAATCTATTAGGCTAATCAAACTCTTATCGCTACAATCGCTTCATGCAGATGACTGCCGCCATCCTCAGTCTTTTGATTCCAGTGACAGGACTCGCCACCGCCGCGGTGCCGGGCGGCTGGTTGAACGCTCGGGCGCGTCGGGTCGGACGCGTGGCCGAGGGGCTCGGATGGGCTTTCCTGAGCGTGCAAATCGTCGCCGGCGGCCTTTGGGTGTGGCATGGCCGGCCGGAGTTCTCGGCAACGCTCACGCCCATGGGGCTGTTCGGCGTGCGGATCGACGGGGTGTCGATCATCATGGCGCTGCTTGTCGGGCTTCTCGGAACGATGGTGCTGCGGTTTTCCCGCAACTATCTGGCGGGCGACCCGGAACAGGGCCGGTATTTCAAATGGATGTTGTTCACGCTGGGTGCGGTGGAACTGCTCTGTCTCGCGCCGGGGCTGCTGCAGTTCTGGCTCAGCTGGGTGGCGTGCAGCCTCGGCCTGCACCACCTGCTCGCCTATTTCCCGGACCGGCTCGGGACGCTCCTTTCGGCGCGGAAAAAGTTCGTAGTCAGCCGCCTCGGGGATCTGTGTCTGATTCTCGCTTTCCTGGGCATTTACCGGGCTTACGGAACCCAGTCGTTTGGCGAGCTTTTCGCGAAAGTGGCAACCGATCCCTCCGGGATAACGGCGCATGCATGGGTCGGCTGGCTGATCGTAACCGGGGCGGCGCTGAAATCGGCGCAATTCCCGTTCCATACCTGGCTGCCCGACACGATGGGAACCCCGACGCCGGTTTCGGCACTGATGCATGCCGGGATCATCAATGCGGGCGGGTTCCTCGTCGTGCGGCTGAGCCCGTTGCTGGTGCACACACCGCAGGCGCTGGCCGGACTCGCGGTCATCGGTGCGCTCACTCTGACGGCCGCCTCGCTGGCCATGCTGGCACAGACGAGCATCAAACGCTCCCTGGCCTATTCGACGATCGCACAGATGGGGTTCATGCTCCTGCAGTGCGGATTGGGTGCCTTCGCCCTGGCGGTGCTGCATATCGTGGCGCACTCGCTCTACAAGGCCTACGCCTTCCTCAG
>RFJS01000470.1 GCA_003694825.1 Verrucomicrobiota bacterium
CTGAGCACCAGTGGGGACAGGCAGCCTGCCTGTCCTCATCAACCGTGGGGGCAGGCTTCCAGCCTGCCCTTCCCAGCCGTCGGGGCAGGCAGCCTGCCTGCCCCTCACCCCGTTCACATCACGCTCGCCGGATCGACATCGACCGTCGTGAAAACATCGTCCGGCAGCGGGAAGCGCTCGCGCAGCGTGGCGAGCTGCCGGTTGAACTTCGTCACCTGTTTCGTGAAATACCAGACCTGATACCGGTAGTGGTCCTTGATCTTTTCCACCGGGCTCGGCGCCGGCCCGCGGATCTCCACCGTATCACCGGCGAGCTTGACGACCTCCCTCGTCCAATGCTCCGCGAAAAACGCCACTTTCTCCGCGTTGGGCCCGCGAAAGGTCTGCAGAATCAGGTGCCGGAACGGCGGGTACCCAAACTGCTGCCGCATCCGCACCTCCTCCTCGAGAAAGCCGTCCACATCGCCCTGCCGGCCGAACTGGATGGGCGTGGCGTGCGGCGTGAACGTCTGCACGATCACCTCGCCGGCGAGATCGCCCCGGCCGGCGCGGCCCGCCACCTGGACGAGCAGCTGAAAGGTTCGCTCGTTCGCCCGGAAATCCGGCACGTGCAGCGAAAGATCCGCGTCGACGAGGCCGACGAGTGTGACGTTGGGAAAGTCCAGCCCCTTGGCGATCATCTGCGTCCCCACGAGCACGTCGATCTTGCCGAGACGAAACTCGCTGAGCAGCTCGCGAAAGCGGTTTTTGCGGCTCATTGCGTCGGTGTCGATCCGCACCACGCGGGCGGCCGGAAGGATGCGCTGGACGATGTCCTCCACCTTCTGGGTGCCGAAGCCCCGCCAGCGGATCTGCGGCGAACCACATCCCGGGCAACGGTGAGGCGCCTCCGTCTCGTCTCCACAAAGATGACACTTCAACGTCTCGTCGGTGCGATGATAGGTGAGCGCGATGCTGCAATGACCGCATTCGGCGACAAAGCCGCACTCCTTGCAGATCATGCTGCTGGAGTAGCCGCGGCGGTTGATGAAGAGAATGCTCTGCTCGCGCTGTTCGAAGCGCAGTTTGAGTGCCTCGACGAGGACATCGGAGAGGGTCGTCGAACCGCGGCGCTTGAGAATCTCGCGGCGCATGTCCACGACCTGCACCACCGGCAGCTTGCGGTCGTCCACGCGCCGGGTGAGCCGGTTGAGCAGGTATTTTCCCGAGGTGGCGTTCACCCAGGACTCCACCGACGGCGTGGCCGAACCGAGCACACAGACGGCGCGGTTGAGCATGGCGCGGTAGACGGCCACGTCGCGCCCGTGGTAGCGGGGCGTCTCATCCTGCTTGTAGGCCGGCTCGTGCTCCTCGTCGACGACGATGAGCCGCAGGTTGGGCAGCGGGGCAAACACCGCCGAGCGCGCCCCGACCACCACCCGCGCCCGCCCCGACGCGAGCGCGTCCCAGGCGTCCATCCGCTCGCCATCCGAAAGCATGCTGTGCCAGACCACCACGTCCTCGACGCCCCGGCTGGCGAAGCGCGCCCGCAGCCGCCCCACCGTCTGGGGCGTGAGCGCCACCTCCGGCACGAGAAAAATCACCCCGCCCCCGGCGGCCAGCGCCGCCTGCATGGCGTGCAGGTAGACCTCCGTCTTGCCCGAACCGGTGACGCCCGCAAGCAGATGCACCTTGAATGCACCGGTTTCCAGACTGGCGCAGATCGCGTCCGTGCAGGCCTGCTGCTCCTCGTTGAGCACGACCTTCCGGGCCGCGACCAACTCATGGCCGGCAAAGTCGTCCACATAGGCCGCGCGGTGGGCGGTGCGCGCCTCCTCGACCACCCACCCCTTCTTCACCAACGCCGCACAGCTCTGCGCCGAAATGCCGAGGCGCCCGAGCACCAGCGGCTTTTTCACCGGCTTGAGCTGCTGCCGCAGAAACGCGAGCAGGGCATGCTGCTTCGGGGCGCGGCGTCGCAACGCCTCCTCTTCCTCCGACGTCGGCACGACCTCGCCGAGCCGCAGGAATTTCTCCACCTTGCTCTTCACCCCGCGCCGCACCGGTGCCGGGACCATCGCCTCGACCACCGCCTCCCGCGGGGCCGCGTAGTAGCTGACCATCCATTCGGCCAGGCGGATCAGATCCGGCGTGAGCACCGGGTGCGGGTGCACGATGCCGGTGATGTATTTGAGCTTCTCCCGCGGATAGTCCGGGAGCGGATCGATCTCGCGCACGACCCCGGTGTGCTGCTTGCGGAGGATCGGCATGCGCACCAGCACCCCTTCGGCGATCTCCGAAGCCAGCGTCGCCGGCACCCGGTAGTGCAGCACACGGTCAAATCCCGCCAGCGGCCAGACGCCGACGATGAGGTCGCCATTGCGTTTGGTCATGGGGCCAAACACCTCCGCTTACACCGTGGAAATTCCCGCTTTCGCCCCGGCTTCCCGATTGACTCCCGCCCCTGCGAAACGGAGAAATGAGACGTGAGTCTCGATTCCTGTCGCGCCCTCTTCAAAGAATACCTCGAAAAGCACGACCTGCGCGTCACCGGCCAGCGCATGGCCATCTTCGAGGCAGCCTTCGCGGAGAACTCCCACTTCACCGCCGAAGAGCTGCTGGAAAAGGCCCGCAAGATCGACAAATCCGTCTCCCGTGCGACGGTGTATCGCACGCTGCCGATCCTGATCGAAAGCGGTCTGATGCGCGAGGTGGACATCGGAAAGAACCTGAAGTTTTACCTCGCGAACAATCCCGACGAGGCAATTCAGCAGGCACAGGTCATTTGCCAGGATTGCGAAAAGATCTTCGAGATCCCCGCGCCGTTCATGGAGTGGTACAGCAGCTCGGTCTCCTCCCGCCTCGGGCTCACCCCGGTATCCCAGCGGCTCCAGGTCACAGCCACCTGCGACGAGTTTCGCAAGACCGGCAAGTGCCGCAACCGCGCTTGACGGACGCGCCAAACCGGCTTCCTGTCCCCGCGTCCCGTCATGTCCAAACGTTCACGCTACCAGTTCGAGATCGAGTTTTTCGAGGGCATCCTTCGCCACAACCCGAAGGACACCGACGTCGTCGAAATCCTCGGCGGCCTCTACACCAAGGAAGGCCGCATCGATGACGGGCTGAAAATGGACCGCAAACTCGTCCGCCTCCAGCCCGACAACGCCACCGCCCACTACAACCTCGCCTGCAGCCTCGCCCTGAAAAAGCGGCGGACCGACGCCCTGCGCAGCCTCGAACGCGCCATCGAGCTCGGCTACGACGACGTCGAGTGGATGCAGCAGGATCCCGACCTCGAAATCCTTCGCAACCACCCCACCTTCCAGGAACTCGTCGCCCGCCTCCACGACCGGGCCGACAAGGCCTGACCGCACGGCACCCGCCCCACCCGGACCGCCCCCGCAGTCACCTCGCCCAACGGGGGAAACCGCCCTTCGCGACTGATCGCGGGTCTTGCCGATCTGCTCTGCCCGCCGATTCCCCGCCGATTCCCCGCCGGACTCCCGAGCCATCGCCCCGGGTCAGTCCGGCAGGCCGCTTTCCCATTCCGCCCGGTGAACGAGGATAAAGGCCACTTCCTCGGGCAGCGCGTCATACCACTGCCGGACCTCAGCAGTCCTCTCATCGTTCGGCCACAACAGGTAACGGCGAAACTGGTCTTTGGCGAACACCGCCATCTGGTCAACGTAGCCGGGATTTGAACTCACGTCCTGAAAACGCCCCTCGCAGAGCAGGGCCTGCTCGTTGATGGGACCGCTGATCGAGTCGACAACAGCGTATTTCCCCTCCCTCCACGACAACGCGATGATGACGGTCTCAAAGGCCATGTCCGGTTCAATCAGCGATACGACA
>RFJS01000070.1 GCA_003694825.1 Verrucomicrobiota bacterium
GAAGAGGTGGGCGTCGTCCTGGGTGAAGCCGCGGACGCGGGTCATGCCGTTGAGTTCGCCGGACTGCTCCCAGCGGTAGACCGTGCCGAACTCGGCGAGGCGGACGGGGAGGTCGCGGTAGGAGTGCGGCTGGCTGGCGAAGATTTTGATGTGATGGGGGCAGTTCATCGGCTTGAGCAGGTAGCCGTCGATGTCGCCCTCGGAGAGCTTGTTGGCGAGCTGGGCGCAGGTGCAGCCCTCGGCGGCGAGCTCGGCGAGTTCGGCGCGCTCGATGATGGGCGGGTATTGGCTCTCGCTGTAGTAGGGGAAGTGGCCGGAGGTCTTGTAGAGGCCGAGGCGGCCGATGTGCGGGGTGAAGACCTGCTTGTAGCCCTGGCGGGTGAGTTCCTCGGAGATGAAGTTCTGCAGCTCCTGGCGGATGATGGCGCCGTTGGGCGTCCAGAGGATGAGGCCCTGGCCGACGGAGTCGTCGATGTGGAAGAGCTTGAGGTCGCGGCCGAGCTTGCGGTGGTCGCGCTGGCGGGCCTGTTCGACCTGGTCGAGATAGGCCTTCAGTTCCTCTTCGGAGGGGAAGGCGGTGCCGTAGATGCGCTGGAGTTGTTTGTTGCGTTCGTCGCCGCGGTGGTAGGCGCCGGCGACGTTGAGGAGTTTGAAGGCGCCGGTCTTGCCGGTGTCGGCGACGTGGGTGCCGGCGCACAGGTCGATGAATTCGCAGTTCTGGTAGAAGGAGATCGTCTCGCCCTCGGGGATGTCGGCGAGGCGGCCGAGCTTGTAGCGCTCCTGGCCGATGCGGCGGATGATCTCCACGGCCTCGTCGCGGGTGACTTCGCGGCGCACGAAGGGCTGTTTCTCGGCGGCGATTTTGCGCATTTCCTCCTCGATGCGCGCGAGGTCCTCGGCGGTGAGCGTGTGGTCGAGGTCGATGTCGTAGTAGAAGCCGGTGTCGGTGGGGGGGCCGATGTCGAGCTTGGCCTCGGGGAAGAGCCGGAGGACGGCGGTGGCGAGGACGTGGGCGCAGGAGTGACGCAGTTCCTGAAGTGGAGTCATCATGGATGGAAGCGGTGGAAAAGGGTGATGCGGGCTGGCGGTGGAAAAGCGGTTCAGGCCTTGAGCGGCTGGAGGTCGTAGCCGTCGCGGCGGTCGAGCATCTGCCAGCCGGCGGCCTGGATTTCGGCGCGAAGGGCGTCGGCGGTGGGCCAGTCCTTCTGTTGTTTGGCGGCCCAGCGCTTTTCGGCGAGTTCGCGGATCTGCGGAGGGATTTCGACGCGGGGCTCGTCGTCGAGCCGGAGCCCGAGGGCGAACATGACGCGGTCGAAGCCGGCGCGGTCGACGCCTTCGGTGCCGTGATTGACGACCTTGAAGAGGGCGCCGAGGGCGGCCGGGGTGTTGAGGTCGTCATGGAGGGCCTCGAAGACGGGCGCGAAGGTGTCCGGGCTGCCGCCGGTTTCGGGCAGGCGCTCGCGGTAGTGGCGGAGGGTGGCGAGGGCCTTTTCGGCGGCGTGGAGTGAGTCGAGGGTGAAGTTGAGCTGTTTGCGGGGGTGGCCGGCGAGGAGGGCGTAGCGGATGGCGGCCGGGGAGAAGCCTTTGGCGGTGAGGTCGTCGAGCGTGTAGAGGTTGCCGAGGCTCTTGCTCATCTTCTTCCCGTCCACGAGCAGGTGTTCGCTGTGATACCAGTGGCGGGCGAAGGGTTTGCCGGTGCAACACTCGCTCTGCGCGATTTCGTTTTCGTGGTGGGGAAAGAGGAGGTCGACGCCGCCGGTGTGGAGGTCGATCGTGTCGCCGAGGTGCTTGCGGCTCATGGCGCTGCACTCGATGTGCCAGCCGGGCCGGCCGCGGCCCCACGGGCTGTCCCAGGCGATGTCGCCATCTTCGGGTTTCCAGGCTTTCCAGAGGGCGAAGTCGCTGCCGTCCTCCTTTTCGTCGGCGTCGCGGTCCTGGGGTTTGACGGTGGCGCCGAGCTTGAGTTCGCGCTCCTTGAGCCGGGAGAGGCGTCCGTATTCGGGGAAGGAGGCGACCTTGAAATAGACCGAGCCTTCGGGCGTGGCGTAGGCGTGGCCCTTGCGGATGAGTTCGGCGATCATTGCGATCTGGTCGCCGATATGGCTGGTGGCCGTGGGTTCGATCGTGGGCGGGAGACAGTTGAGCGCCTCGCAGTCGCGGTGGAATTTGTCGATCCACTGCCCGGTGACTTCGGAGAGGCTGCGGTTCTCCTCGCGGGAGCGGCGGATGGTCTTGTCATCGACGTCGGTGATATTGCGGACGTGGATGACGTTGTCGGCGCCGAATTCGAGCTCGAGGAGGCGGCGGATGAGGTCGTTGACGACGAACGTGCGGAAGTTGCCGATGTGGGCCGGGCCGTAGACGGTGGGACCGCAGTTGTAGAAGCGAAACTTGCCGTCCGGAGAGCCGGGCTGGAGTTCGCGGACTTTGCGGGAGAGGGAGTCTGTGAGTCGGATGGCCATGTCGTCTGGGACGAAACGGGGGAGGTAAACGGAATTCGCGGCAACCGGAAAACCGTTTTTCACGTTTTTCGCCGTCTCGGAGTCGGAGCGGAGCAGCGGGGAGCGGGCGGCGGGCGGAGATGCCGCGAAGGGCGTTTCAGTCCTGCGCGGCCGGCCGCGGCTTCTTGAAGAGCGTGAGGAGCATCTTGACCGGGGTGCGCGCTGAGATGGCGTGGGGGAGGCCGGGGGCCATGTGGACCCAGGTGCCGGCGGTGGCCTGAACCGTCTCGGCGCCGAGCTTCACCTCGGCCTCGCCCTCGAGGAAATGCATCACGGCCGGGACGGCGGCGGTGTGTTCGGAGAGTTCCTGGCCGGCATCGAATCCGAACAGGACGATCTTGCTCTGTTCGTCGCTATGGAGGGTGCGGCTGACGATGCTGTCGGGCTGGCAGGTGATGCTTCCGAGCAGGTCGGGGAGGTGTTTGAAGGTGTTTTGCGACATGGTGGTGGAGCAGGAAAAGTGGAAGCGTTTGCCGGAGAGTCTGGCGCGCTCCATCCGCCGGTGTAAAACGCCATCTGGGGCAAACGCCCGCTCCCGGGAATTTGAGTTGGCTGGCGGCGGTGGGACGTGTTTGCGTGGGCACGCCCAATCGGGGTTTCCCCGGACATCGATCACATCGAGACGAGAACGACGCATTCAGAACATGGCAGAGAAATTTCAACTCGACCTTCCCCGGCGGCCGCGCCGCCTGCGGCGTTCGGCCGCGATGCGTGCGCTGGTGGCGGAGACGCAATTGCGCGCCGCCGATCTCATCGCTCCTTTGTTCGTCATCGATGGGACGGGCGGCCCGGAGGAAGTGGAGTCGATGCCCGGGGTGCGGCGGCTGAACCTTCGCGATTTGCAGGCGGAGGTGGAGGCGCTGGCCGGGCTCGGGATTCCGGCGGTGGCGCTTTTCCCCTGCCTGGATCCTTCGTTGAAGGACGACGTGGGCAGCCGGGCCTGTGATCCGGACGCACTGGTGCTGCGGGCGGTGCGTGCGGTCAAGGAGGCGGTGCCGGAGATGGTCGTCATCACCGATGTCGCGCTCGATCCGTATACGACGCACGGGCATGACGGGATTTTGAACGAGGCCGGGACCGACTTGCTCAATGACGCGACCGTGGAGGTGCTCTGCCGCATGGCCGTGCTGCAGGGCGAGGCGGGCGTGGATCTGGTGGCGCCGTCGGATATGATGGATGGCCGGGTGGGCGCGATTCGCGCCGCGCTGGATGCGGCGGGTCTCACGGATGTCGGCATCCTCGCCTATTCGGCGAAGTTTGCCTCGGCCTTCTACGGGCCCTTCCGCGACGCCGTGGGCAGCGCCAGCGCGGCGGGCACGCGGTTGCTGGACAAGTCGACTTATCAGTTGTCGCCGGGCAATCGCCGGGAGGCGATGGTGGAGGTGGATCTGGATGAGGCGGAAGGGGCGGATATCGTCATGGTCAAGCCCGCCGGGCCCTACCTGGATATCATTCGCGAGGTGCGTGATCGCACCGAGCTGCCGGTGGCGGCGTATCAGGTTTCTGGTGAGTACGCGCAGATTCACGCCGCGGCCCGACTCGGGTGGCTGGATCTGGAGCGCACCCGCGACGAGTCGCTGCTGGCTATCAAGCGGGCGGGGGCGGATATGATCCTGACCTATTTTGCCCGGGACGTGGCTTCAGCGCTGGCGCGTGCCTGAGGCGTCGGGCGTGCCGGTTTTCTGGTGACAGCTTTGGCTGTCGCCGGGCGGGGCGTCGAGGCGGGAAGAGAGAGTCGAAAAAAAGACGCCACCGGCGATGCCGGTGGCGTGAAATTCGGTGGCCTGCCGAAGAGGGCGGCGAGGCGGGATTACTTCCTGGACGAGGCCGAGTCCTCCTCGAGGTTTTCGCCCTCCTCGCCCTCGCGGTAGTCGGAGACTGCGTCTTCGTTTTCCTCGTCCTCGTCCCAACGCAGGGATTCGTCGCCCTCGAGTTCCTTCGTGTCGTCCTCCTCGACATCGACCTCGACGTCCGCGTATTCATCCTCCTCGTCGTCGGCGATGGCGTCTTCGTCGTCCTCATCGAGATCGAAGCCGGCAGGGACGTATTCGAGGACGCCGACGATTTCGTCGTAGAGGTGGACGGGTTTGCCTTCGAGGTAGTCGGCATTGATCTCGTCGCGGATCTCTTCCTCGATTTCGTCGACGGAGATGCGCTGCTCCAGATCGAGGACGTCGTTGAGGAGCTTGACGCGCAGGCGGGTGATGTGGTCGAGAAAGTCGGCGTAGGCGCTGTTTTCGTCGTCGAGAATGTCGGGAAGCGCGAAGAGCTTTTCCTCGGTGTCGAAAATGGAGTCCTTTACACGGACGCGGCGGACGCGCTGTTTCCCGAGGTCCTTGTCGATGCGGAAGGGGATCATGGCGCGCTCCATGATGTTGGGATCGAATCCGTATTCACGGAGCGGATCGACCAGCTCGATGATGTGGTCGAGCTGTCGGGGGTCGATGATGCTCAGGCCATCAGTATCCCAGTGAACGGTGTCACTGACTTCTTCGACCCACCAGTTGAGGTCGTCGTGAAGTTTGACAATGCACCATTCGAGTGTGGGTGTGGATTTCGCCATGGGTGTTCGAAAAGTGGCGGAAGGCAAAACCTCTCCGTTTGGACAAGTCAACTCGTGAAGTTGTTTTTTTGGAGAGGGCGTCAGGCATGGGGGCGGTGGGGGAAACGCCCCTGGCGGCGAGGGACGAAGGCGGCCGGAATTTCGCCTGCGGGCGCGCATGCCGCTTGATGTGAGCGTTGGAGGTTTGCAGGTTTGTCGGCATGGGTGCTCTCTACCGCAATCTGGTTCGTCCGTGGATGTCTCGCATGGATCCCGAGGAGGCGCACGAGCGGGCGATTCGAGCGCTTTCGGTGGCCTCGTCGCTGGGCGTGGTGCGCGAGCTGCTTCGCTGGCGCGGCTGGATCGGTCCGAAGGCGCGTCCCGTGTGGCTGTTCGGCCTCGAGTTTCCCAATCGCGTGGGCCTGGCCGCGGGATTTGACAAGAACGCGGTCGCCTGGCGGGCGTTGATGGCGCTGGGGTTCGGCCATGTCGAGGTCGGCACCGTGACCTATCACGAGCAGCCGGGCAACGAGCGTCCTCGCATCTTTCGCTATCCGGAACAGGATGCGCTGATCAACCGGATGGGATTCAATAATGATGGCGCGGAAAAGGTGGCACAGCGCCTTTCCCACCAGCCGGGGCCCGGGCGGCGTCCGGGCCCGCTGGGCATCAATATCGGCAAGTCGCGCGTCGCCGACATCGATGAGGCGGTGGCCGATTATCTGAATTCATTCCGGCTGCTCGTCGATCATGCCGACTACATCGCGATCAACGTGAGCAGCCCGAACACGCCCGGCCTGCGCCAGCTCCAGGAGGAGAAGCGCGTGCGTGAATTGCTCGGGGCCCTGCAGGAGGCCAACCGCGCCCGGGGCGAGGCCCGGCGCCCGATTTTGCTGAAGATCGCGCCCGATCTGACGTTCCGGCAGATCGATGCCGTGTTGCAGGCCATCGCCGATTACGGGATCGATGGCATCATCGCGACCAACACGACCCTGGCCCGGCCGGGTCCGTTTGCCACAAACAGCGAGCAGGGAGGGCTCAGCGGGCGGCCCCTGCGCGATATGTCCACGCACATCATCGACTACATCGCGCGCAAGACAGAGGGGAAGCTGCCCATCATCGGTGTCGGCGGGATCTTCGACTCGGCAAGCGCCGGGGAGAAGCTCGATGTCGGCGCCTCGCTGGTGCAGATCTACACCGGCATGATCTACGAGGGACCATGGCTGGGGCGCGACATCGCGATCGGACTTTCCGTGCGCGATCGCGA